>NZ_PSVG01000012.1:0-90915 GCF_002930885.1 Rathayibacter sp. AY1F2
GCCCCGTAGACCTCGTAGGCCCCCGTGACTCCGCCGCCCACCGGCACGGAGGCGCCCCCGCCCTCGACGCCGCCGCGATCATGGCCCGCTGCGACGAGCTCGCCGCGGTCTCCTCCAGCCGCGACGGCATCGAGCGGGTCTACCTCTCGCCCGAGCACGCCCGGGTGAACGCGATGGCCGCGCGCTGGATGACCGAGGCGGGCATGCGCACCTGGCAGGACGCGGCCGGCAACCAGTGCGGCCGCTACGAGGGCGCGACTCCGGGACTCCCGGCGCTCCTGCTCGGCTCGCACCTCGACTCGGTGCCCGACGCGGGCCGCTACGACGGGATCCTCGGCGTGATGCTCGCGATCGCCGTGGTGTCGCGCCTGCAGGGGGCGGGCCGGCGCCTGCCGTTCGCCGTCGAGGTCGTCGCGTTCGGCGACGAGGAGGGCACCCGCTTCGGCACAGCGCTCCTCGGCTCCCGCGCCCTCGCCGGCACCTGGGACGAGCACTGGTGGGAGCTCGAGGACGCCGACGGGACGACGCTCGTCGAGGCGTTCCACGAGTTCGGGCTGGACCCCTCGCGCATCCGCACCGCCGCGCGCGACGCGCAGGACGTTCTCGCCTACCTCGAGGCGCACATCGAGCAGGGCCCCTACCTGGAGGAGGCTGACCGCGCCCTCGCCGTGGTCTCCTCGATCGCGGGCGCCCGCCGCTTCGCACTCACCCTCACCGGCAAGGCCGGGCACGCGGGCGGAGTTCCGCTCGACCGCCGCCGCGACGCGCTCACCGGGGCGGCCGAGGCCGTGCTCGCGGTGGAGCGCATCGCGCGGGAGCAGGGCGTGATCGCCACGGTCGGCCGGCTCGAGACCTTCCCGGGCGCGGTCAACGTCATCCCCGGCCGGGTCGAGTTCAGCCTCGACCTCCGCGCCGAGACCGACGCCCAGCGCGACACGGCGTGGGACGCCATCGAGCACGCGATGTCGGAGTCGGCGTCGCGCCGCCGTCTCGCGCTGACGGTGGAGGAGACCCATTCGGCCCCCGCGGTCGTCGCCTCCTCTCGGCTGCAGGACGTCGTGCGCGCGGGCATCCGCGCGACCGGGGACGCGGAGCCGATGGTGCTGTTCTCCAAGGCCGGCCACGACGCGATGGCGGTCGCCGACCTCGCCGAGTACGCGATGCTCTTCCTCCGCTGCGAGGGCGGCGTCAGCCACCACCCGGACGAGAACGTGACCGAGGCCGACGTCGCGACCGCGCTCGACGCGTTCGAGGCGGCCGTGCTGGCGCTCGCCCACGGGACGCCGACCGCGTGACCCCCGCCCCGGCCCCCTCGACGAGCATCGGTCACCGCATCGATGCCGGCTACGCCGCGCTGTCGCGGCAGGAGCAGCGGGCGGCCGACTTCATCCTCGACCACCTCGGCGACCTGGCCGTCTACACGGCGACCGAGCTCGCCCAGCACAGCGGAGTGTCCAAGGCCACGGTCTCGCGGCTGTTCCGCCGCCTGGGGTTCTCGAACTCGCAGGAGGTGCGCGAGCACGCCCGGGCGCTGCGGTCCTCCGGTGTGCCAGTCGGTCCCGCGCAGGGACAGGGGGATCCGCTCGCCGCGCACCTCGAGAGCGAGCGGGCGAACCTGGCCCGGCTGGCCGCCGCGTTCGGCGACGGGCGGCTGGAGGAGGCGGTGCGGCTGATCGCGGGAGCGCGCGAGGTCGTCGTGATCGGACTGCGCAACAGCTACCCGGTGGCGCTGCACCTGCGCCAGCAGCTCGCGCAGGCGCGCGGACGCGTCCGGATCGCCCCGCAGCCCGGCCAGTCGCTCGGTGAGGAGCTCGAGGGGCTCGGAGCCGAGGACGTCGTGGTGCTGGTCGGCTTCCGCCGCCGCCCCGCCTCCTTCGCCGCCCTGATCGGGACGCTCGCCGCGCGCGAGGTGCCCGTGGTGCTCCTCGCGGATCCGCCCGCCCGGCGCTACGCGGAGCACGCGGCGGTCTGGCTGGAGTGCCCGGTCGACAGCGGCACGGCGCTGGACAGCTACGCGGCGGCGATGAGCGCGGTCGCGCTCGTGGCCTCCGGAGTGCTCGGGGCGTCGCCGAGGGAGTCGCGCGAGCGGATCGCCGGGATCAGCACGGCCTACGCGGAGCTCGCCGAGCTGGAGGACCGGCCGTGAGCGAGGCGGCGGAGCTGATCCGTGCGCACGCCAAGGACCCCGTCGGGCAGGCCGACCCGACTCCGTCCCTCGGCCGTGCCGAGCTGATCACCCCCACCTGCGGCGACCGGATCGAGCTGCGCGTCGACGGCGGCGTCGAGCAGGTGCGCCTCGCCTGGAGCGGGCGGGGGTGCGAGGTCTCACGGGGATCCGCGTCGCTGCTCGTGGACGGTCTCGACGGGCTGCCGGCGCCGGCGGTACGGGAGCGGATCGACGCGTTCCTCGCGGCGATGGCGCACCGGGAGGGTGCTCTCGCCGGCGAGGAGCAGGCGCTGCTCGCGGTGGCGGGCAATCCCGTCCGCTCCGTCTGCGCGACCCTGGCCTGGCGGGCGCTGGCCGCCGCCCTCGACGACGCGGGCCTGGCGTGAACCGCTCAGTCCGGCCCGTCGCGGTCGGCTCCCGACCACAGATCGCCGCACTCCACCCCCCGCGCGCCCCTCGCGCGGAGCAGGTCGCGCGCGCCGGAGTCGCCGTGCACGCCCTCGAGGAGCTCCGGCCAGTGGTCCCGTCCCAGCAGCACCGGATGACCGGGCCGACCGCGGAAGACCGCGCGGGCGAGCACGTCCGGCGCGACCGGCGCCTCCGCGAGCAGCCGGGCCCCCACGCTCGGCGGCTCCTCGGGCAGGTCGACCAGGGCGACCAGCGCGGCGACGCCCTCGGCCGCGGCGAGACCCGCGCGGAGCGACGCCGAGAGGCCGCTCTCCCACTCCGCCGCGACGACCACGTCCGCGGACGGCGGCACCAGGAGGCGCGCCCGTCCGCCCTCCGCGCCCAGGACCACGAGCACCCGCCCGCAGCCCACCGCGCGGAGCCTCTCGGCGGCCCGCTCCACCCAGGGAACTCCCGCCGCGTCGCGCCGCAGCGCCTTCGGGCCGCCCGCCCGGCGCCCCGCACCCGCCGCGAGCACCAGCCCGACGAGGTCCCGACTCCCGACCAGATCCATCCGACCATCGTGCCGCAGGCCGAGCCCCTGCTCCGCCGGACGAAGGAGACCGCATGACCGACACCCGATCCGAGACCGCCCGCGACGTGCTGCTCGCGTGCCTCGCCGTCCCCCGCTGGGCCGACGAGGTCGCCTCCGGCGCGCCCTACCCGTCGGCCGACGCGCTCGCCGACGCGGCCGAGCGGGCCGCGCGCACGCTCACCGAGGAGGAGGTGGAGGCGGCGCTGGCCGACCACCCCCGGATCGGCGAGCGGCACGCGGGCGCGGGGCGCTCCTCCGCGTTCTCGGCCGCGGAGCAGGCGGCGAGCCGCACGGGCGACGAGGAGCTGACCCGGCGGCTGCTGGCCGGCAACCGCGCCTACGAGGAGCGGTTCGGGCGCGTGTTCCTCCTCCGCGCGGCCGGCCGCGACCGGGCCGAGGTCGTCGCGGAGCTGGAGCGGAGACTCGGGCTCGACGACGAGACGGAGGCCCGCATCGTCGCGGAGCAGCTGCGGGAGATCACGGTGCTGCGGGTCCGCGGCCTTGACGACGGGCGCCTCGTCCGGGCGGAGGCCGCACGATGAGCGGGCACGCCAGCCGCGTCACCACCCACGTGCTCGACGCCGTCCGCGGCCGCCCCGCGCGCGGGGTCCCGGTGGCTCTCGACGCCCGTGCCGGTTCCGGCTGGGAGCGCCTCGCCGAGGCCCGCACCGACGACGACGGCCGCGTGGCGGCCTTCGGGCCGGAGCGCCTGGCCGCCGGGGTGCACCGGGTCGTCTTCGACACCGGCGTCTGGTTCGCCGCCTCGGGCACCGAGTCGTTCTACCCCGAGGTCGTCGTCGCCTTCCGCCTCGACGACGAGGAGGCGCACTTCCACATCCCGCTCCTGCTCAGCCCCTTCGCCTACTCGACCTACCGGGGCAGCTGATGCAGCTGCAGGACGTCCTCGACGCGCCGCAGCTGCGGCTGCGCGTGCTGGTCGCCGGCGACGGAGCGCTCGCGCGGCCGGTCGACGGCATCTTCACGACCGATCTCCTCGACCCGCGCCGCTACATCTCGCGCGACCAGCTGGTGCTGACCGGTCTGGTCTGGCGTCGGGACGCCCAGGACAGCGCGGCCTTCGTCGCCGCGGTCGCGGACTCGGGTGCCAGCGCTCTGCTCGCCGGCGAGGGGCTGCTGGGCTTCGTGCCGGACGACCTCGTCGTCGCCTGCCGCGAGCACGACGTCCCGCTGATCGCCGTGCCGGCCGATGTGTCGTTCGGCGCGATCACGGCGCACCTGTCGAACGCCCTCGCCGGCGACCGCGTGGCCCGGCTGACGGCCGCCCTCGCCCGCCAGCGGGAACTGCTGACGGAGGTCTACCGGGGGCAGCAGCTCGACGAGCTCGTCACGCGCACCTCGCGCGAGCTCGGACTCCCCGTGTCGGTGCTGACCGCCACCGGCCGGACCGCGGCCTCCGCCTCGCCCCTGGGGCTGGGGGAGATCGAGCGGGTCGTGCACGCGGCGCTCACGGCCCGGCGCAGCCCGGTCGTGGTCGCGGACGCCCGCGGCGGCGCCCTGTCGGTCCTCACCGTCGCCGGAGCGGGCGAGCACCGCGCCACCTCCTGGCTGGTCGTCGTCGGGGGCGACTGGAACGACTGGCCCGCCGCAGTGCTGGACGCCGTGACCGAGCTCGCCGGAGTCGTGGGGGTCTACCGGCTGCAGCGGGAGGCGGCGCTCTCGGCCGACTCCGCTCTCGCCGACCGCCTGCTCGAGCTCGTGGAGGAGGACAGCGAGCAGCCCGAGGCCGCGGTGTACCTGCGGCAGCTCGGACTCGGCGGCGCCGGGCGGTGCGCCGTGGTCGCCGCCGAGTTCGAGGGCGACGCGCCCCCGGACCTGGCGCGCCGTGTCCTGGTCGACGCCGCCGCGCACCTGGGCCGCGCCGTGGTCGGACGCGACGCCCAGGGCTGCGCGGTGGCGGTGCTGCCCACCGAGGCGACCGATGCGATCCCCACCGGCGCGGATCCGCTCGCCGTCGTCACCTCGGCGCTGCGACGAGCGGGAGCCGCGTGGCCGGGCGCCGTGCTGCGCGTCGGGACGAGCGCCGCGACTCCGCTGCCCGCGCTCGGCGGCGCCCTCCGCTCGGCACGCTACGGGATGCTGCTGCCGGGCTCTCCGGGCGACGACGCTCCGGTGCGGGTCAGCGACTCCGGGGAGGTCACCTCCGCCGTGCAGCTGCTGAGCGCGGTCCCCGACCACCTGCGCTCGGTGTTCGTCGAGCTGGTGCTCGGGCGGCTCATCGAGCACGACGCGCGCTACGGCTCGCAGCTGGTCGCCACGCTCGCGGCGTTCCTCGACTGCGGCGGCTCGTGGGTGCGCACGGCGGAGCAGACGCACCTGCACCTGAACACGGTGCGGTACCGCATCGCGAGGGTGGAGGAGCTGACGCAGCGCGACCTGTCGGACACCGCGGACCGCGCCGACCTGTTCCTGGCGCTGCGCCTGCGCTGACGGCCGAGTGCGCGCGGTCCGCACCGCGCCGCCCCGGCCGGCCCCGTCACTCCGGAGGCGCGATCCGCCTGCCCCGGACGTGCACCGCGGCGATCGCCGGCTCGCGCAGGGTCATCAGCAGGGCGAAGAGCAGCTGGGCCGTCGCCTCCTCCTCGTCGTCCGCGCGGATCCCGTGGGCGAGGACGTCGGCGAGCGGCTCCCACCGGTCGGGCTCGATGCGGAGGAAGTCCGCGTCCTTCCCGGGGTCGAGGCTGCCGAACCGGTCCTCCTGGTCGAGCGCCCGCGCGCCGGCGAGCGTCGCCGTGAACAGGAGCTCGGCCGGATGCAGGGCGACGGCCGCGTCGCCGGGCTCCGAGAGGTGCACCTTGAAGGCGTCGTTCGCCACTCGCGCCAGCAGCCACTCGTCGCCCGCGCCCACGTCCGAACCGAGGGCGACGGTGACCCCCGAGGCGACGGTCCGGCGCCAGGGCATGGTGCCGGAGCCGAGGAACTGCTGCGAGGTCGGGCAGTGGGCGATCGAGGTGCCGGTCTCCTCCATCCGGTGCAGCTCCGCGTCCTGGCAGTGCACGGCGTGGGCGAGGATCGTGCGCGGCCCGAGGAGGGAGGATCCTCCGCGCGCGGAGCCGGGGAGGAAGAGCCCGTCGTAGGTGTCGAGGTAGCTGCGGGTGCCGTACGAGCCGAGCACGGCGGCGATCTCGCCGTCGCCGGGCCGGTCGTTCTCGTTGAGGTGGCTGTGCACGTAGACGCCGCGTCCGCGGACGTCGTCGTAGAGGTCGCCGAGCGCTCCGAGGGTCCGGGGAGTGACGGACAGCGAGAACCGCGGGACGAGCGCGACCTGCAGGAGCGGGTTCCTCCCGTGCCAGCGGTCGATCTCCTCCGACACGAGCGTCAGCGCCTCCTCCTCCGAGGTGATCAGGGGCGCCGCCGAGGCCGGGCCCGTGGTCTGGATCCCGCGCCCCGACACGATCCGCAGCCCCGCCTCGCGGGTGCGCTCGAAGAGGGCGTCCTGCGCGGCCGGGAACGCGGAGCCGAAGACCATCGCGGCGGTCGTGCCCGCGGCCACCCGCCGCCGGGTGAAGGCTCGCGCGACGACGTCGGCGAACTCCGGGTCGGCGAGCCGCGCCTCCGAGGGGAACACCGTCCGGTCGAGCCACTCGAGCAGCTGGCCGCCGCCGAAGCCGTCGGTCGAGAACGTCTGGGGGAAGTGCACGTGCGCGTCGACGAAGCCGGGCAGCAGGACCGACGCGGCGTCGCCGGAGACCGGCAGGAGCGCGAAGCGGTCCGGCAGCTCGCGGTACGGACCGACCCAGGCGATCGTGCCGTCCTCGTCCACGGCGAGAGCGCCGTCCGGGATCGACACCAGCGACTCCCGCGCGGTCGCGAGCGTCGCACCCCCGGCGACGTGCAGCACGTGCCCCCGGTGGACGCCCCCGGCGCCGGTCACACCAGGCCCGTGTAGGCGGTCCAGGCGGATCCCGCGGGCGGCGCGTCGTCGCGGGTGACGCTCGCCTGGATCAGCCCGTAGGGGCGGTCGGCGGCGTGGAAGACCTCGTTGTCGTTCTCGACGCCGAAGGGCGAGAGGTCGTAGACGAAGTGGTGCTTGTTCGGCGCGGAGAGACGGATCTCGACGATCTGCGGGTACTCCTCCAGGACCGCCTTCCCCATCTCGAAGAGCGTCTGCTGGAGGGCGAGGGAGTGCACGGTCGCGAAGCGGCTCGTCATGAGCGCCTTGACGCCCGCGTAGACCGCCTCCCAGTCCATCGCCGCGATCTCGTCCTCGCTCAGGGCGAAGCGCCACTTCGCGACCAGCGAGGTCGCCATCACCCGGTCGTTCGTCGGCTGGAGGACCGTGTACGGGTCGGTGAGGAAGCCGTGGAACTCGCTCCCCGTGGACTTCAGGATCGTGAGGTCCTTGAAGCCGCCGGTGATCCAGATCCGCCGCTCCTCGCCCGAGCCCTCGACCGTGACCGACGCGATCCGCGTCTCCTGGCCCTTCCGGACCCAGGTGTGGTCGTGCTCGCGCCCGTCCACCAGCACGCGCTCCCAGGCGAACTCCTCGATCTCGATGCGGGCGCCGTGGACGGGCTCGTAGCCGTCGACGAAGTGGCGGGCCAGCTCGAGGCCGTAGGGCTCGATCGAGCGCAGGCCCTTCTCCTTGGCGAAGGCGTACGCCGTCTGCTTCTGCGTGTCCGTGGGCAGGACGGCCGACTGGTCGCCCTCTCGGTGCGCGGCCTCGAAGTCGCCGCGGAGGGCCGTGGAGACGTTGACGTCGTGGATCTCGTGCCGCGGGGTCTCGCGGTAGATCCGCACGACGCGGTTCTCGGCCTTCCCGTACTGGTGGTCCCCGAGGATGATCGACATGTCCGCTCCTGTCCGTTCCGTGCGGCCGGGCCCGGTCACGCGGTGGTGACCGTCCTGCTCGCGGCTCCTGCGAGCCCGTCTGCCAGCCTCGCGCCTGCCGGGGGCTCCGCGCACCGGCGGAGCATCCCGAGGAGCCGCCGCCGGGACTCCGAGTCTTGTGCGATCCGCCCGCTCCGCGGCTCCGACCCGCCTCCGTTCACACGCTCGAAACCTGCCGATGACACGGCGGCGCTCGGCGTGAGCGGTCGAGCTCCCCGAGGTGTCGTCAGGGAGGCGGGGGATCGGCGGATCGAGGTCAGGGGCGGGTGAGGAGGCGCCCGGCGGGCGGGACCGTCTCGGCGGTGACGCGTCGGCCGCCCACCCAGGTGGCGGCGACGGCGCCGCGGAGGACGCGGTCCTCGTAGGCCGAGACGGGGTTCCGGTGCGAGAGGGCGTCGACGTCCACGCGCCACTGCGCCTCCGGGTCGAACGCGACCAGGTCGGCGTCGGACCCCGCGTGCAGCAGGCCCTTCTGGCCGAGCCCGGCGAACGCGGCGGTCGCCGTGGACATCCAGGCGACGACCTGCTCGAGCGGGATGCCCCGCTCGCGGGCCCCGGTCCAGACCGCGCGGAAGCTCAGCTCGAGTCCCGAGATCCCGCCCCAGGCGACGCCGAAGTCGCCGCCCGCGGGGAGCTTGAGCTCGGCGGTGGCGGGGGAGTGGTCCGAGGCGATGATGTCGATCGTCCCGTCGAGCAGCCCCTTCCAGAGCAGCTCGCGGTTGCGCTCGTCGCGGATCGGCGGGCAGCACTTGAACTGCGTGCCGCCGTCGGGGATCGAGCCGGCGTCGAAGGTGAGGTAGTGCGGGCAGGTCTCGGCGGAGATCGGCAGCCCCTCGGCCTTCGCCTCGCGCAGGAGCGGCAGCGCGTCGGCGGAGGAGAGGTGCAGGATGTGCGCGCGGCAGCCGGTCTCGCGGACGGCCTCGATCACGTGCAGGATCGCGCTGCGCTCGGAGGCGGGCGGGCGGGAGTCGACGAACGCGCCGTAGGAGGCGCCGGGCTCCAGCGCGCTCGCCTCCAGTTCGGCCGGGTCCTCGGCGTGCACGATCAGCAGTCCGTCGAAGGCGGCGATCTCGCGCATCGCCTCGACGAGCTGCTCCCGGCTCAGGTGCGGGAACTCGTTTACTCCGCTCGGCGAGAGGAAGCACTTGAAGCCGAAGACGCCCGCGTCGTGGAGCTCGCGCAGCGTGCCGAGGTTCGAGGGGATCGCCCCGCCCCAGAAGCCGACGTCCACCTGCGCCTGCGGCCCGGCGGCCGCGCGCTTGGCCTCGAGCCCCGCCACCGTGGTGGTCGGCGGGATCGAGTTCAGCGGCATGTCGATGATCGTGGTGACGCCCCCGGCGGCGGCCGCGCGGGTGGCGGAGGCGAAGCCCTCCCACTCCGTGCGGCCCGGCTCGTTGACGTGCACGTGGGTGTCGACGATCCCCGGGATCAGGACCTGGCCCTCGGGGAGGACGATCTCCTCCGTGGTCCGCCAGGGGGCGTCCCGCTCGCCGACCGCGACGATCAGGCCCTCGGCGATCGCGATGCTGGCCGGACGCC
Organism: Rathayibacter sp. AY1F2; assembly: GCF_002930885.1. Taxonomy (NCBI): domain Bacteria; kingdom Bacillati; phylum Actinomycetota; class Actinomycetes; order Micrococcales; family Microbacteriaceae; genus Rathayibacter; species Rathayibacter sp. AY1F2. The sequence continues at coordinate 9,537 of NZ_PSVG01000012.1, forward strand.
GGCCGTTCTCGGTCAGCACGTCGGAGGCGCGGATCACGAGGTCGAGGAAGGGAGCGTCGTCAGGCATGGATCGACCCTATACTCGGCATGTTTCCTGCGTGTGAGCGCCCGTCGGCGGCTCCGCCCGGCCTCCCCGCAGCCCCGGCGCCGTCGCCTCCCGTCCGAGAAGAGGAGGCCGTCGTGCTCGACATCGCCGACCCCCTGCTCGAGCTCGTCGAGGCGGGCGGGAGCGTCGCGGTCGTCACGGTCACGCACGTCTTCGGTTCGGCTCCCCGCGCTCTCGGCTCCTCGATGGCGGTGGACGCGGAGGGGCGCGCGATCGGCTCGATCTCCGGCGGCTGCGTCGAGGCGCAGGCGTACGCGCTGGCCCAGGAGGTGCTCGGCACCTCGGGCAGCGCGTCCGAGCATTTCGGCTTCGACGACGAGGCGGCCTTCGCCGCCGGCCTGTCCTGCGGGGGGCAGCTGCGCGTGTTCGGCCAGGTCGTCGACTCCGGCTCCACCGCGGTCCTCGCCGAGCTGCGCGCCGCCCGCGCCGGCCGCTCGGCCGCGCTGGCGATCGTCGTCGGCGGCCCGGAGGAGGTGATCGGCCTCGTCCTCACCGGAGCGACGCGCCTCCAGGACGTCGTCGGCCCGCACCTGGACGAGGACACGGCCCGCCGCATCCTCGCCGAGCGCGAGGCGCGCCTGGCCTCCGGCCGCTCGGCCACGGTCGAGACCGCCTGCCGAGGTGCCGAGCTCGAGATCGCCTACGTCGTGCACGCCGAGCGGCCGCGCCTGCTGATCTACGGCGCCGTCGACTTCTCCGCCGCGCTCTGCTCCGCCGGCGCCCTGCTCGGATACCGCGTGACCGTCTGCGACGCGCGTCCGGTGTTCGCGACCGCCGAGCGCTTCCCCGGCGCCGACGAGGTCCTCGTCGAGTGGCCGTCCGACCACCTCGCCCGCGCCGAGGTCGACTCGCGCACCGTGATCGCGGTGCTCACGCACGACGAGAAGTTCGACATCCCGCTGCTCGAGACCGCGCTCGCGCTCCCGGTCGCCTACGTCGGTGCGATGGGGTCGCGGCGCACCCATGAGCGGCGGCTGCGGCTGCTGCGCGAGGCGGGAGTGACGGAGGAGGCGCTCGCCCGCCTGCACTCGCCGATCGGCCTGGACATCGGCGCGTCGACGCCGGAGGAGACGGCCGTGTCGATCCTCGCGGAGGTCCTCGCCGCGCGCACGGGGACGTCCGGGGAGCCGCTCGCGGGGCGCTCGGGCCCGATCCACACGGCGCGCTGAGCCGCACGTCCTCCCTTGACGGCGCGCCGTCGTGATCGCGCCGGCCTGCTCGCACTCCGGCGGGAAACGGCCGCGAAACACCGCGCTGCCATGCTCGGGGCATGCAGCGCCACGTCCTCACCGGAGCCCACGTCGCCACCGTCGACGCGCACGGGACCGAGCACCCCGTCGGCCACGTCGTCGTCGACGACTCCCGCATCGTCGCCGTCGGAGCCGGCGACCCTCCGGCGTGGGCCCTCGACGGACGGTCCCCGACGGGCCTGCCGGCGCAGGAGGCGATCGCGCTCACGCGGGTCGACGGCCGCGGCCACCTGCTCACTCCCGGGCTCGTCAACACGCACCACCACCTCTACCAGTGGCTCACCCGCGGCTGGGCGCAGGACTCGATCCTCTTCGACTGGCTCGTCGCGCTCTACCCCGCCTGGTCCCGCATCGACGCCGACCTGACCCGCTCCGCCGCCCTCGGCGCGATGGGCGTCCTCGCCCGGTCCGGCTGCAGCACCGTCGCCGACCACCACTACGTCTTCCCACGGGGCTCCGGCGACATCGTCGGCGGCATCGTCGACGCGGCCGGCACCCTCGGCCTCCGGCTGCACGCGACCCGCGGGTCGATGGACCTCGGCGAGTCCCGGGGCGGCCTCCCGCCGGACTTCGCCGTCGAGACCACGGCGGCCGCGCTCCAGGCCAGCGGAGAGGCGGTCCAGCGGTACCACGACGCCTCCGCCGACGCGATGGTGCGGGTCGCGATCGCCCCGTGCTCGCCGTTCTCGGTGACCACCGACCTGCTGCGAGAGTCGGCCGTCCTCGCCCGTCAGCTCGGGGTCCGGCTGCACACCCACGGCTCCGAGACCGTGGAGGAGGACGCCTACACGCGGGAGGCGTTCGGCCTCTCGCCCACCGACCACCTGGAGTCGCTCGGCTGGCTCGGCGACGACGTCTGGATGGCGCACTGCGTCCACCTCGACGCCGACGCGATCGCGAAGTTCGCGGCCACGGGCACCGGAGTCGCGCACTGCCCGTCCTCGAACGGCCGGCTCGCGGCGGGCATCGCGCCGATCCCGCAGCTGCTGGCTGCGGGAGCCCCGGTCGGCCTCGGCGTGGACGGCGCGGCGTCGAACGAGTCCGGTCAGCTCGGCTCCGAGATCCGCGCCGCGGTGCTGATGAACCGCCTGCGCGCCGGCGCCGACCGGATGAGCGCCCGGCAGGCGCTCTCGGTCGCCACCATCGGCGGGGCCCGGGTGCTCGGCCGGCAGGACGAGATCGGCTCGATCGAGGTCGGCAAGCTCGCCGACCTCGCGCTCTGGCGGATCGACGGGATCGAGCACGCGGGCATCGCGGACCCGGTCGCGGCGCTCGCGCTCGGAGCGCAGCCCCCGCTGAGCCTGCTCCTGGTGCAGGGTCGCCCGACGGTGCGGGAGGGACGGCTGGTGAACGCGGACGAGGACGCGATCGCCCGCGAGGTCGCCCGGGCGAGCACGGAGCTGGCGTCGCGCGTCTGAGCTGCGGCGGCCGATCGGCGCTCAGCCCGTCGTCGTTCAACCGGGCGGCGCCTCCGCCTCGACGGACGCGACCGGGGCGGCGTCCGGGTGCAGGAGCCGCCAGATCCGGTCGCGGGAGAGCGGCAGCTCGGTCGGCCGCACGCCGATCGCGTCGCGGACGGCGTTGGCGAGTGCGGGGGCGACCGGGTTGTAGGGCGCCTCGCTCATCGACTTCGCGCCGAACGGCCCGAGCTCGTCGGCGGTGTCCGCGAAGAGCACCTCGGTCTCGGGCACGTCCGCCATCTGCGGGATGTGGTAGTTCCGGAGGATCGCCGTGGTCACGGTGCCCTCGCCGTCGAGGATCACCTCCTCGTACAGCGCCGAGCCGATCGCCTGCGCCACTCCGCCCTCGACCTGCCCGCGGCACTGCGCCGGGTTGATCACGAAGCCGGCGTCGGCCGCCTGGACCGACTGCAGGATCCGCACCTCGCCCGTCGGCTCGTGCACCGCGACGCGGAAGCCCTGGACGTTGAACGCGAGCGAGCGCTGAGCGCCGTCCTCGCTCCCGGTCGCGGTGACCGGTCCGCCGGCCGCACGGACCAGATCGGCGAACGCGACCCGGGTGCCGTCCGGAGCGAGCAGGCCCTCGTCGTCGGGCTCGAAGGTCTCGTCGTGCCCGGTCAGCCGCTTGGCGAGCGCCTGCAGCTCGGCGAGGAGGCGCGTCGCGGCCGAGTGGACGGCCTTGCCCGCGACCACCGTGCCGGCGCTGCCGAACGCTCCGGTGTCGTAGCGGGCCGCGTCCGTGTCGGACTGGCGGATCCGCACCCGGTCGGCCGAGGCGCGGAAGGCGCTCGCGACCAGCTGCGTGTGCACGGTGGTCGTCCCGTTGCCGAACTCGGCCGTGCCGACGCCGATGGTCAGCACGCCCTCGGCGTCGACGGTGACGGTCGCCTCCGAGAAGTGGCCCCGCGGTGGGATGGTGGCGATCATCGCCAGTGCCGTGCCCTGCCCTGTCCGCCACCCCGGTCCGTCGGGGGCGGGGGAGCCGCCGCCGCCGGCCAGTGCCGCCTCGGTGAGGTCGAGGCACTGGTCGAGCCCGTAGGAGGCGAAGCCGATGTCGTCGCCCTCGACGTGCGTGACCACCAGCGGCTCGCCCGGGCGCACCGCGTTGATCCGCCGCAGCTCGAACGGGTCGATCCCGAGCTCGCGGGCGAGATCGTCCATCGCCGACTCGATGCCGAAGATCACCTGCCCGAGGCCGTAGCCGCGGAACGCCCCCGAGGGGAGGTTGTTCGTGTAGACGGCCTGCGCGTCGACGCGCTTGCTGGGCGCGCTGTAGACGGCGACCGACTCCGAGGTGCCGTGGAACATCACGCCGGGTCCGTGGTTGCCGTAGGCGCCGGTGTCCGAGAGCACGTCCACGGCGAGGGCGGTCAGCCGTCCGTCGCGCCGGGCGCCGAGCGTGACGCCGACCCGCATCGGGTGTCGGCAGGGGGCCATCGTGAACTCGTCGCTCCGGGTGAACTCGAACTGCACGGGCCGGCCGGTGGCGAGCACGGCGAGGGCGACGACGTCCTCCGTCAGGATCTCCTGCTTGCCGCCGAAGCCGCCGCCCACCCGTGCCGTGAAGACGCGGACGGTCGACGGATCGCGGTCGAACAGGCGCGCGATCTCGTCGCGCACGAGGAAGGGCACCTGCGTCGAGGTCCGCAGCACCAGCTCTCCGCCCTCGAGCCAGCCGATGGTGCCGTGGGTCTCGAGCGCCGTGTGCGCGACCCGGGAGGTCGAGTACCGGCCCTCGACGACCACGTCGGCCTCCGCGAGTCCGGCGGCCACGTCCCCGTACTCTCCGTGGAGCTCCGCGACGACGTTCGCCTCCGGCCGGGCGATGCGCGAGGCGATCGGATCCTTGTCGGCGTGCAGGAGCGGCGCGCCGGGGGAGCGCGCCTCCTCCGGGTCGAAGACGGCGGGCAGCACCTCGTAGTCGACCTCGACGGCGCGGCAGGCCGCCTCCGCCTCGGCCACCGACTCCGCGACCACCACGGCCACGCGCTGCCCGCGGAACCGGACGACCGTGTCGAGCATGCGGGTGTCGTCCGGGTCGTCGAGCCGGGACTCGTGGCGGGCGGTGGAGTAGAGGACGTCCGGGACGTCCTCGGCGGTGAGGACCGCGACGACGCCCCGCATCGCGCGGGCGGCGGTCGTATCGATCGAGCGGATGCGCGCGTGGGCGTGCGGGCTCTGGACGACCTTCAGGTGCAGCAGGCCGGGGACGGCGACGTCGAGGGTGAACGGCTCGCGGCCCTGGACGATCCGCCGGCCGGCGGGCGCGCCGAGCGAGCGGCCGACCCGGGACTCCTCGGCCGACGGGCGACCGGTGCGGCGGACGGGGGTGAGACCCGACGACGGGGCCGCGTGCCGTCCGCGGACCGGGGCCTCCGTGCGATCCGCTCCGGACGGCTCGGCCGCGTGCGCGCCGTGCCCGGACGCGCAGGCGCCCGTCACGGCCTCGCGGATGGGACGGTAGCCCGTGCACCGGCAGAGGTTGCCCTTCATCAGCCGCGGCACGTCCTCGGCGCGGACTCCGTCGAGCGCCGTGGCCGTGACCACCATGCCGGCCGTGCAGAAGCCGCACTGGAACGCGCCGGCCTCGACGAACGCCTCCTGCACCGCGCTCGGCTCCTCGGGCGTGCCGAGGCCGGCCGCTGTCGTCACCTCGCGCCCCTCGACGCGGTGGGCGGGGTAGAGGCAGGAGTGGAACGGCGTCCCGTCGACGAGGACGGAGCAGGCGCCGCAGTCGCCGGCGTCGCACCCCTTCTTCACCTCGAAGTGCTCGTGGTCGCGGAGGAGGGTGCGCAGCACCTGGCCGGGGCGGGGGGAGGCGTCGACCGGCTCCCCGTTGACGGTGAACCTCATCGGGCGCCTCCGGCCAGCTCGGTGCGGATCTCCTCGGCGAGCACGCGGACGACGGCGTGGCGCCAGTCGGCGGCTCCGTGCGGGTCGGTGAACCAGGTCGCGACGCCGTCGACGGCCGCGGCGAGCTCGGCCGAGGAGGGAACGGCGGCGAAGCGGAGCAGCTCCGGCCGGACGGTCGCCGCGGTGATCGTGAGCACGAACGCGCCGTCGGTGTCGAGGCGGCCGATGACGACGGCGCCGGAGCGTCCGAGAGGGGAGAGCGCCGTCTTGCGGAACGCGGTGCGCGCCCGGAGGGAGGAGAGCGGGATCTCGATCGAGCGGATGACGTCGTCCTGGGCCAGGGAAGTGGTCATGTCGCCGGTCACGAGCTCGGCGACCGGCACGGCGACGTCCGAGCCGTCGGCCCGCCAGACGAGGGCGGTGGCGTCGAGCGCGGCGGCGAGGCTGATCATCGGTCCTGCGGGCAGGGCGTTGGCGATGTTGCCGCCGACAGTGGCGACGTTCCAGATCTTGAAGGAGCCCAGCAGGGCCGTGCAGCACTGGAAGAAGAGCGGATGGGCGGTGTCGCCCGCGTCGGGCATCGCGGCGAGCTCGCTGAGCGTGCAGGTCGCCGCGATCGAGAGCCCGGCGTCCGTGCGCACGATCGGCTCCCACGCGAATCCCTGCAGGTCGAGGAGCTCGTCGAGGTGGTCGTGGGGGAGGGAGAACACCCAGGAGCCGCCTCCGATGACCGCTGAGCGCGGCCCGCGGCCCGCCAGCTCGGAGCGCTCGCGCACCACCCGGACGCGCTGGATCGTGTTCAGGTCCATGCCGCGCCTCCGTCCCGCGCCCGTCGGGCGTCTCCCCCCAGTGAACCCCACCCGTGTGACGCCCGTGTTTCCCCACCCCGTCCTCCCGCGGCTCCGCCCCCCGTCCCCCCGGCGGATCCGCCATCCGCTGCGCCACACCCCGGGCCCCGACCTTGCGGATCAGTGGGCGACCTCCCGATGTCGACCCGCCACCCCCTCGCTCTCCCCCCGAGCCGAACGATCGATCCGCGTGTGAGCGGATCGGTCTAGGCGGTCGCTCCCCGCTCTGCGAATCGCATCCACGCCGGAAAGCCGACCGCGCCGAGCCCGGCGGGGACGGGCTCGGTGTGAAACACCCCCGAGCCGAACGATCGATCCGCGTGCCAGCGGATCGATCTAGGCGATCGCTCCCCGCTCTGCGAAACGTGACCACCCTCTCCGGCCGACCGCGCCGAGCCCGGCGGGGACGGGCTCGAAGGAAGATCAGCCCAAGCTCGCGACCCACTCCGAGCTACCGTCGACGAAGGACTGCTCCTTCCAGATCGGCACCGACGCCTTGATGTCGTCGACCAGTGCCGCGCAGGCTTCGAAGGCCGCCGCGCGGTGGGCCGAGGCCACGGCGCAGGCGAGGGCGAGGTCGCCGACCACGAGGTCGCCGACCCGGTGCACGGCGGCGATCCGGACGTCGGGCCAGCGGTCGGCGATGCGGCGGGCGGAGGCGAGGAGTGCGGCGGGGGCGTCCGGGTGCGCCTCGTAGGACAGCCGGAGCACGCCGCGGCCCTCGTCGTGGTCGCGGACGACGCCCGCGAAGGTCACGACGGCGCCGTGCGTCGGGGAGTCGACCGCCTGCTCGCACTCGTCGACGGTGATGGCCTCGGCCGCGAGCCGGGCGAGGGCGACCGGCTCAGCGGGCATGGTCGCCGCCTCCGAGCTGGTCGAGCAGGTGCCCGATCACCGGGTCGAGCACGTCGATCCCGTCGCGGACGCCGCCGGGGGAGCCGGGGAGGTTCACCACGACGGTGCGGCCGCTGACGCCGGCGAGCCCGCGGCTGAGCACGGCGGTCGGGACGTGGGCGGCGCCCTTGGCGCGCACCGCCTCGGCGAGGCCGGGCAGGGGCCGCTCCAGGAGGGGGGCGGTCTGCTCCGGGGTGACGTCGCTCGGGGCGACGCCCGTCCCGCCGGTGGTCACGACCACGTCGACTCCGCTGCCGATCGCGTCGGCGATCGCCTCGCCCACCGCGTCGCCGTCGGCCACGACGACCACCCGGGACTCCCAGCCGCGGGTGGTGAACCAGGCCTCGAGCGCCGGTCCCGTCCGGTCCTCGTACACGCCGGAGGCGGCACGGGTGGAGGCGACGACCGCCACCGCCCGCCGCGTCACGGGGTTCCTCCGCTCGTCCACGAGCCGCTCCTCCCGCCCGCCTTCGCGAGCACACGGATACCGGTGATCGCGGCACCGCGATCGACCGCCTTGATCATGTCGTAGACCGTGAGGGCGGCCACGCTGACCGCGGTCAGCGCCTCCATCTCGACGCCGGTGCGCCCGGTCGTGCGCACGCGCGCCTCGATCCGGACGCGGCCGTCCTGCGGCTCGAGGTCCACGTCGACGCCGTCCAGCGCCAGCGGGTGGCAGAGCGGGATGAGGGTCGAGGTCGCCTTCGCGCCGAGGATCCCGGCGATCCGCGCCACGCCGAGCGCTTCGCCCTTGGGCAGCTCGCCCTGCTCGAGGAGCCGCACCACCTCGGGCGAGGTCTCGACGTAGCCCTCGGCGACGGCGGTGCGCGCCGTGACCTCCTTCGCGCTCACATCGACCATGTGCACGGCTCCGTCGCCGCGCACATGGGTGAGCCGATCGCTCTCAGTCATCGATCCTCCAGATCTCGACCGTGTCGCCGGTCGCTGCGTGGTCCGTCCCGACGGGGACGTGGATGAGCACGGTGGAGCGGGCGTAGGACGCCAGCAGGTGCGAGCCGGGCCCGCCCACCGGGTGCACGAAGCCCTCGTCGTCGAGGACTCCGCGGCGGATCTGGTGCAGGTGCGCGGGCGAGTCGAGCGCCGTGCCGAGGCGCGCACGGAGCCGCGGCCGCTCGGCGGGCGTCCGTCCCGCGAGCGAGCGCAGCACGGGCCGGAGGAACACCTCGAACGAGACCAGGGCGCTCACCGGGTTCCCGGGAAGCGAGACGACCGGCAGGTGCAGCCCCTCGGCCACGCGCACGAGACCGAGGCCCTGCGGGCCGCCCGGCTGCATCTCGACGTGGCCGAACTCCGAGCCCGCCGGGCCGAGCGCGTCGCGGACGACCTCGTAGGCGCCCGCGCTGACACCGCCGACCGTGATCACCAGGTCGGCCGCGCCCGCGTGCTCCTCGAGCAGCGCCAGGAGGTCCTCGGCCCGATCGCTCGTGCAGGCGGCGACGACGGGCAGCGCCCCCGCCTCGCGGACGGCCTCGGCCAGCAGGGCGCCGTTCGCGTCGTGGATCTGCGCCTCCTCGAGGACGGCGCCTGCGGGACGGATCTCGTTGCCGGTGGGGATGACGAGCACCCGGAGTCGCGGCAGCACCTCCGCCTCGGTCAGCCCGAGGGAGGCGAGGAGTCCGTAGTGGGCCGCGCGGAGGACCGTGCCGGCCGGGAGGGCGAGCTCGCCGCGGCGGGCGTCGCTGCCCCGGGCTCGGACGAAGGTCGCCGGCACCACCGGGTGCGCGAAGGCGACGCTGCCCGCCGCGGGGAAGCGCGGAGGATCGACGCGCTCGACCGGGACGACGGCGTCGGCCCCCACCGGCAGCGGCGAGCCGGTCATGATCGGTGTCGCCGTGCCGGGCTCGTGCCGCGGCGCCCGGTCGCCCGCGGGGATCGGCGCCGAGACGGGCAGGGCGACGGGATGCTCCGGCGCCGCCGCGTCGAGGTCGGCCGCCCGCACCGCGAAGCCGTCCATCTGCGAGTTGTCGAAGCGCGGCAGGTCGAGCGGGGAGTCGACGGAGCGGGCGAGGACCCGCCGGTCGTACGCGCCCGTATCGGCGGCGACGGCGGCCGGATCCAGGCTCAGCGTCTCGCGGGCACCCCGCGTGGCCAGCGGCGCGAGCAGCGCCCGCACCCGGGCGGCGTGCAGGTCGATCGAGGTCATCGTGTCCTCTCGCGAGCGGCGGAGCCCGACCGGCGGCGGGACCGAGTCCATCTTGCCGGGTCGCGCCCGGTTCCGCGGCGTAGTGTGAGCGGATGAGCACAGCACTGGGGATCCCGGGCTTCCGGCCCCGACAGCGCAGCGCGGTCCTCCCGGCCGACCGCCCCGCCACCCCGCTCCTCCTGGACACCTACGGGCGCGTCGCGGACGATCTGCGGATCTCGCTGACGGACAAGTGCAATCTGCGCTGCACCTACTGCATGCCGGCGGAGGGCCTGCCGTTCCAGCCGCCCGCGTCCCTGCTCAGCCGTGAGGAGATCCTCCGCCTCGCGCGCATCGCCGTGGAGCAGTTCGGCGTCCGCCAGATCCGCTTCACCGGCGGCGAGCCGCTCCTGCGCAAGGACCTCGTCGACATCATCCGCGACGTCGCCTCCCTCGACCCGCGCCCCGAGATCTCGCTTACCACGAACGCGATCGGCCTGTCGGGTCGGGCGGCGGCGCTCGCCGACGCCGGCCTGAACCGCGTCAACGTCTCGCTCGACTCGATCTGCGCCGAGACCTTCGCGAAGGTCACCCGTCGCCCGTTCCTCGACCGCGTGCTCGCGGGCATCGACGCGCTCGGTCCCGCCGGCCTGGACCAGACCAAGATCAACGCGGTGCTCCTGCCCGGGATCAACGACCACGAGGCCCCGGAGCTGCTCGCCTGGGCCCTCGCGGGAGGCCACCAGCTCCGCTTCATCGAGCAGATGGCGCTCGACGCCGACCACGGCTGGGACCGCGCGACCATGATCACCGCCGCGGACATCCGGGCGCTGCTCTCGGAGCGCTTCTCGCTCAGCCCGCACGCGGCCCCCCGTGACGGCGCCCCCGCCGAGCTCTTCGACGTCCGCGAGGCCGGGGGGTCCGAGGTGCTCGGCCAGGTGGGGATCATCGCGTCCGTCACCGAGAACTTCTGCGACGACTGCCGCCGCACCCGGCTCACCGCCGAGGGAGGTGTCCGCAGCTGCCTCTTCTCGAACGAGGAGACGGACCTGCTCGGCCCGATGCGCGCGGGCGCGGACGACCACGAGGTCGCCCAGCTCTGGCGCGGGGCGATGTGGGCCAAGCCCGCGGGACACGAGATGAACCGGGCGGGCTTCGTGCAGCCCGAGCGCACGATGAGCGCGATCGGCGGATGAGCATGCGGGTCCGCTACTTCGCGGCGGCCAAGGCCGCCCTCGGCCGTGGTTCCGACGAGCTCGACGAGGTGCCCGACCTGGGCGCTCTCGAGGAGAGACTCGTCGCCTCCGCGCCCTCGGCCGCCGACGTGCTCGCACGGTGCACCTACCTGGTCGACGGCGTGTCGACCGCGGACAGGGCCACGCCGCTGCGTCCCGATGCCGCGGTCGACGTCCTGCCGCCGTTCGCCGGCGGCTGACCCCGAAGAGCCCTCCGTGACGAGCCGTCCTCGACCGGACCGGTGCGTCCGCTCCGCGCGGTTCGCGGCAGGTGCGTCCGCGCTTCTGGAGGACGCTGCATCCCGAGGACGGACTGGTCCTGTCCCGCCGCACAGGGACCCGTGGGACGCCTCCCTCGGACCCGCGTGCGGCGGGGCAGGACCGGATCAGCGGCCGATCCCGTGCGTCACGGGCACAGGACGTTGGTCATCGTGTCGAGCACGTTGCGGTTCTGCACGTCGAGGAATCCGAACGCCGAGGAGACTCCGGTGGCGACCAGCACGCCGCTGACGAAGGCCCTGCCGTCCCGGGTCACGTAGGCGTCCGGCGCGAAGATGGTGGCGTCGGAGGGCACACCGGAGGCGACGCGGATCTGCGGCTGCGTCCTGTCCGCGAACGCGCCGTACCGGACGAGAGCGCCGTTCTGGATCACGTCCACGACGTCACGGTTCTGTCGATCGCGGTAGGCGTCGGCACTGGTCACCCCGGTGGCGACCAGGATGCTGCTGTTGAAGAGGCGCCCGTCCGGCGTCAGGTGGTACGAGGGCGCCAAGGCCGTCGATCCTGCCGGAAAGTTCCTGGCGTAGACCTGGTTCTTCGTGGAGGAGATGTAGCGGACGAGCTCCGAGCCGACGATCACGTCGATGACGTCGTTGTTGCTCTGGTCGCGGAAGGAGTCCGCGCTCGTCACTCCGGTGGTCACGAGGGCTCCGCCGGCGCGCCGCAGCTCGCCGTTCGGTGTGACGTAGAAGGCGGGCGCATGGACCGTCGATCCGGCCGGCACGCCGCTCCCGATGGCCTTCGGCGCGGCGTCTCCGGTGACGAAGCGGTAGAAGACGCCGTCGACCACGAAGTCGGCGACGTCGCGGTTCTGCTCGTCGCGGAAGCCCTGGACGCTGGTGACGCCGCGCGCGATCCGACCCCCGCCGTGGTAGAGCTCGCCCGACTCCGTCAGGTAGTACCGGGGTCCGACGGTCTTGGCTCCCGAGGGCACGTTGCCGTTCGACTCCGTCGTCGTCCGTCCGCCGTCGGTGACGTACCGGACGGCGGTCCCCGTGGTCGCGGTGGTGCTCGCGGTCGCCGTCGCGCCCGCGGCGCCGGAGACGGCGGAGAGGGTGATGCCGTTCTGCGCCACGTTCCCGGCCGTGACCGGGATGCTCACGCGTCCGTCCGCGCCGGTCGTCGCCCTGACGGTCTGCGCGCCGCCGCTGGTCAGGCCGGCGGGGAGAGTGATGGTGACCGTGTCGCCGGCAGCGGGAGCGCCGTTGGTCGTGGCGAGGACGGAGACCGTTCTCGTGGTGCAGGCGGGGAAGGAGTACGCCGGGGCGTCGAAGGCGAGGGTGAGGCCGGTGGACGCGGCGGCCGCGGGGGTCGCGACCGCCGCGGCGACGACGGGGACGGACCAGGCCGCACCCGACATGATCGTCCGCCGGGCGGGCCCCCCGCGGGTCGAGTCGATCCGCGGTGGGAGGGAGCGCGAGTGCGCTGCCGTCGGGTCCAGGGCGTTGGTGTCCGTCATGGTGTTCCTTTTCTTTCTTTCGTGCGAGGGGTGGTGGACGCGCCGATCCTGCCGAACGTCCGGCCTCCGGTCGACGCGGAACGGGCCGCGACGAGGTTCCATGCCCGACCGTGGACGTTCCGTCGCGCCGCCGGACCGGGGGAGCCGCTCAGGCCGCCTCCTCGCCGGGAGCCCGTCCGGCGCGGGGGGCGCGGCGGCCCACGTCAGCTCGCGTCGTCGATCCGGCGGAGGGTCCGCTGCATATGGATCCGCGAGCTGAAGCCGGCCGACCGCGCCACGCGGTCCAGGTCCGTCGCCGCCCGCGGGCCGAGCTCGTCGAGGAGGCGCTGCGCCTCGAAGGCCCGCGCGCGCTCGATCCGCTGACGAGGGGTGGTGCCGGCGGCCGAGAACGCCCGGTGCAGGTGGCTGACCGACACGCCGAGACTCTCCGCGAGCGTCTCCACCGTGAAGGAGCGGTCGCGGTAGTGCCGCTCGATCAGGCGCGTGCCGTTCGCATACACGGCGGCGGGGGACCGGTCCTCCCGGTCGGAGGAGGGCAGCAGCGCCGAGAAGGCCGAGGCCAGGAGGTGCTCGCTCGCGATCTCGAAGTGCTCGAAGGCCGCGTCCGAGGGCTCGACGCCGAAAGTGAGGACGGTGTTCGCCGCACCGGTGAGTGCGCGCCAGTAGGCCTCGGGGAGGGCGAGGACCCGGTCCGTGAGCGAGGCGAACTCGCTCGCGCGGAGCACCGAGGGGCGCAGCTGCCACTCGAAGCGCGCCCACGGACTGAGCGCCGCCGCGTACTGCACCGTCGAGGCGCGGGTCACGAGAGCGCTGCCGGCCGGGAGCCGGTGGTCGCGGCCCCGGGCGGAGAGGCGGCCGGTCCCGTCGAGGCTGAAGAGCACGCGGAGCCTTCCGGGATGGGGAAGGACCTCGAACTCCCCGGTCTGCAGCCAGGCGCGGCTGAGGCTGAGGCGCGGCGAGACGATCGCGTCGCAGACGGCACCTCGCGGCAGGGGGCGCCGCGGAATCCAGCCGAGCCGACGCAGCCGCCTCTCGGCGGGACTCCAGACCTCGGGCATCACGCCTCCGCGCCGGGGCCGAGCGGGTCGGGAGGATCGAGCAGCGCCGCCTGCCGCGCGGAGTGCGGTGAAGGCGTCGGCATGGGTGCTCTCCTCGGAACGGTGGCCGCGAGCACGCCACCGCCGATCAGCTTCGGACACTGCTCCGCCCTGATCCGCGGAGAAGGACGGATCCTCTCCGCTGCGAGCACCGAACATCCCGGGTCGCCGATCGGCAGGGCGCTGGGTGCGCCTCACCCCTCCCGTTCCGCGGCGCACGAGGCCGCGGCGCGGGTCACCGCTCCCGCCACGACGCCATCCCGCCGTCGAGCGAGTCGGACGCCACGCCCGCCGCCGCCGCGCGCTCCGCTGCGAGACGCGACCGGACCCCGGAGGCGCAGTGCAGCACGAGCGGACCGGCCGGCAGAGCGGCGGGGTCGAAGCGCGACATCGGCATCCGCACGGCACCGGGCACCGCGACGGACCGGTCCTCGTCGTCCTCGCGGAGGTCGACGACGGTCGGGGGCGTCGGCCCGGCCAGCCGCTCCCGCAGCTCGGCCGCCGTGATCGAGCCCGCCGCGGCCCGCCGCTCCGGGACCGGCGGCACCCGCCGCTCGAGAGGGAGCTCGGCCCAGGAGGAGTCGAGAGCGTCGTGCACGAGGACGCGACCGAACAGCGGCTCGCCCGCCCCGGTCACGAGCTTGACGACCTCGGCCGCCATGGCCGAGCCGATCAGCGCGCAGAGCGCGCCCAGCACGCCCACCGTCGAGCAGCTGTCGCCCGCGTCCTCGGCCTCGGGGTGCAGCGCGCGCAGGGTCACCCCTCCGCCCGGGGCGCCGGCCCAGAAGGTCGAGAGCTGCCCGTCGAAGCCGAGTGCCGATCCCCACACGTGCGGGATCCCGGCGCGCGTCGTCGCGTCCGAGGCGAGGTAGCGCGCGCCGAAGGTGTCGAAGCCGTCGACCACGACGTCCCAGCCCGCCACCAGGGCGTCGACGTTGGCCGAGGTCAGCGACACCGGGAAGGCCCGGGCGTCGATGCCGGGGGAGAGCCGCCGCGCGGTCGCCGCCGCCGACTCCGCCTTCGACCGGCCCACCGAGGAGTCGTCGTGCGCCGTCTGCCGCGCCAGGTTCGAGAGCTCGACGACATCGCCGTCCACGATGCCGAGCCGCCCGATCCCGGCCGCGGCGAGCGCCGTGATCACCGGCGAGCCGATGCCGCCCGCGCCGAGGATCAGCACGCGCGCGTTCCGGAGGCGCCGCTGTCCGAGCTCCCCGAGGGGCGCCAGGCGGATCTGCCGGGCGAACCGCTCGCGCTCGGCGGCGGTCAGCGGCGGTCCGGGCTCGACGAGCGGGGTCATGGGAGCTCCTTCCTCCACTGGCCCTCGTGGGCGACGGGGGTGAAGCCGACGGCCTCGTTCACAGCGAGCATCGGTCGGTTCTCCTCGGCGTTCCAGGTGTAGACGGCCCGGCAGTCCGGGGCGGTCCCCACCGCATCGCCGATCGCGGTCAGGGCGAGGAGGTCGCTCCAGCCGTGGGCGCCCACGGCCTCGGGGATCGCGAGCTCGCGGATCCGGAGCGCCGGGTCGGAGGTGCGGTTCACCACCCCAGTGTGCACGTCCCGGCGCCCGCGGCGGCCTCCTGCGCCTGTTCCGGTGCGGGATCGCGGCGGTCCGTCGGCCGGTCGGGGCTCCGCCTCCCGGCCCGGCCGCGGCCGTCGGCTACCGTGGAGGCGTTGTGGACGGGAGCGAGGCGGCCGGGTGTACCTGAAGAGCCTGACCCTCAAGGGGTTCAAGTCCTTCGCTCAGCCGACCACGTTCGCCTTCGAGCCGGGGGTCACCTGCGTCGTCGGCCCCAACGGCTCGGGCAAGAGCAACGTCGTCGACGCGCTCGCCTGGGTGATGGGGGAGCAGGGGGCGAAGACGCTCCGCGGCGGCAAGATGGAGGACGTCATCTTCGCGGGCACCTCCACCCGCGGACCCCTCGGCCGCGCCGAGGTCGCGCTCACCATCGACAACTCGGACGGCGCCCTGCCGATCGAGTACACCGAGGTGACGATCACCCGGACCCTCTTCCGCAACGGCGGCAGCGAGTACGCGATCAACGGACGCGGCTGCCGGCTGCTCGACGTGCAGGAGCTGCTGAGCGACTCCGGTCTCGGGCGCGAGATGCACGTCATCGTGGGGCAGGGACAGCTCGACGCCGTGCTGCACGCGACCCCCGAGGAGCGGCGCGGGTTCATCGAGGAGGCCGCCGGGATCCTCAAGCACCGACGCCGCAAGGAGAAGACGCTCCGCAAGCTCGAGGCGATGCAGGCGAACCTGACCCGCCTCTCCGACCTCGCGGGCGAGATCCGGCGCCAGCTCAAGCCCCTCGGGCGCCAGGCCGAGGTCGCACGGCAGGCTCAGACGATCGCCGCCGTGGTGCGCGACGCCCGGGCGCGCCTGCTCGCCGACGACGTGGTCGAGCTCCGGACCGCTCTGGACGGCTTCGCCCGCACCGAGAGCGAGCGGCACAGCGAGCGGGTGGTCCTGCAGCAGCGGCTCGAGCAGGCGACGCTCCGGCGAGCGCGGATCGAGGCGGAGGTGGTCGGCGACGCGGTCGACGACGCCCGGCGCACCTCGTTCGAGCTGGAGTCGGTGCAGGAGCGGCTGCGCAACCTCTCGGCCCTCGCCGGGCAGCGGCTCGCGATGCTCGAGCTCGAGTCCGAGCAGCCGCAGATCCAGCCGCGCGTGACGCCGGGGCAGGTGGAGGAGGCGCGGGTCGAGCTGGAGCGCCTGCGGCAGGCCGTCCTCGACGCGGAGTCGGCGTGGGTCCAGGCGCAGGGCACGACCGTCGCCGCCCGCTCCGCCCTCGACGCGGTCGACGAGGAGATCGCCGCGCAGGCGGCCCTCGTCTCGCGCTACGACCTCGAGCTCTCCACCCTCTCGGGGCAGGCCGACACCGCCGCCTCCCGTCTCGCGTCCGTCCGGGGCGAGGTCCTGCGCGCGCAGAACACCCTCGACGCGGCCGACCGGCGGAAGGAGGCGGCGCGGCGGGCGCTCGACGCTCTGGAGGCCGAGCTGGACGACGCGGGCCGCGGCCCCGACGGCGGCCTCGACGAGGGCTACGAGCTCGCCCAGTCCGCGGTCTCGGCCGCCGAGGGCGGGATCGAGCGGCTGCGCGAGGAGCTGCACGCCCTGGAGCGCGAGCGCGAGGCGCTGGCCGCCCGCACGGGTGCCCTGTCGCTGGCCCTCGACGTCTCGGACGGCTCGGCCGAGCTGATCGCCGCCCGGATCGAGGGGGTGCGCGGCCGGGTCGCCGAGCGGATCCAGGTGCGGCCGGGCTCCGAGGCCGCGATCGCCGCCGCCCTCGGCGCGGTCGCCGACGCCGTGCTGGTCGAGTCGACCGCCCGGGCCGACGCTGCTCTGGACGCCGCGCTGGAGCGCGACCTCGGACGCGTCGAGCTGCTGGTCGCCGACGCCGCCCGGCCGCACGTCGCTCTCACCGTTCCCGAGGGGGCGGAACGCGCGGGCGATCTCGTCACGGCGCCGGCCGGGGTCCTCTCGCTCCTCGAGCGAGTGCTCGTGGTCGAGGACCTCGCCGCGGCGCGGCGCCTGAGAGAGGGCATCGATCCGGGCACCGTCCTGGTCACCCGCGACGGCGCGACCGTCTCCGACGCCGTGCAGAGCGCCGGCTCCGGCGGGCAGCGCAGCCGGATCGAGCTCGTCTCCGAGCGCGACTCGGCCGCCGCCCGGCTGGAGGAGGTCGAGGGCGGGATCGACCGGCTCCGCTTCGAGCTCGCCGAGCAGACCGGAGCGCTCCGCGGCGCGAAGGAGCAGGCCGCGAGCGCGCTCTCGGCCCTCCGCGAGCACGACGCCGCCCGTGCCGCCCACACCGAGCGGCTCGGCGGCGTGCGCGCCCAGCTCGAGGCGGCCACCGCCGAGCTCGGCCGGGGCTCGAGGGCGCTGGCCGTCGCCTCGGACCGGGTCGGCGACGCCGAGCGCGCGGCCCAGGAGGCGAGGTCGGCGCTCGACGCCGCGCGCGCCAGGCCCCGGCCGGTGCTCGACGCGAGCGCGCGCGACGGTCTGCAGAGCGACGTCGACACCGCACGCGAGCGCGAGATCGAGGCGCGACTCGGCGTCGAGACCGCCAAGGAGCGGGTGCGGGCGGAGCAGTCCCGCGGGGAGGCGCTTGCCCGCCAGCTGGCCGCCGACCGCGCCGCGGCCGACGAGGCCGCGCGCCGCGCCGTGATCCGCCGTCGCCAGCGCGACGCCGCGGCCGAGGTGACCGCCGCGCTCCCCGCCGTCCTCGCCTCCGTCGACCGCTCCGTCCAGCAGGCCCGGGCCGAGCTCGTCGCGGCCGAGGCGGCGCGCTCGCAGCAGAACGCCGAGCTGCAGGGGCTCCGCCGCGAGGAGGGGAGCGTGCGCGACCGGCTCCAGTCCGTCACCGAGAGCGTGCACGGCCTCGAGCTGCAGATCTACGAGAAGAGGCTGCAGCTCACCGGTCTGCTCGAGCGCGCCGCGTCCGAGCTCGGGCTCGCCGAGGACGTGCTGGTGGAGGAGTACGGTCCCGGAGTCGGCGTCCCCGACGAGACGGACGTGGAGCAGGAGCCGCGGCCCTACGTCCGCGAGGAGCAGCGCCGCCGCCTCGAGAAGGCCGAGAAGCAGCTCGGGCAGCTGGGCCGCGTCAATCCGCTCGCGCTGGAGGAGTTCGCCGCGCTGGAGCAGCGGCACGCGTTCCTGACCGAGCAGCTGGCCGACCTCACCGGGACCCGGCGCGACCTGCTCACCATCATCGAGGAGCTCGACGAGACGATGCAGACCGTGTTCGCCTCCGCGTTCGACGACACGCAGGCGGCGTTCGCGGACGTGTTCCCCGTCCTCTTCCCCGGCGGCACCGGCAGCATCCGGCTGACCGACCCGGAGAACCTGCTCACCACCGGCATCGAGGTCGCGGTGCGGCCGGCCGGCAAGAAGATCGAGCGGCTGTCGCTCCTCTCCGGAGGGGAGCGCTCGCTCGCGGCCGTGGCGTTCATGGTCGCCATCTTCAAGTCGCGGCCGAGCCCCTTCTACATCATGGACGAGGTGGAGGCCGCCCTCGACGACGCGAATCTCGGCCGACTGCTCAGCATCTTCGAGGACCTGCGCACCTCGAGCCAGCTGATCGTCATCACCCACCAGAAGCGGACCATGGAGATCGCGGACGCCCTCTACGGCGTGTCGATGCGGCAGGACGGCGTCTCGGCCGTCGTCGGCCAGCGCGTCGCCGCGCCCCCGGCCTGAACCCGCCTCCCCGACCGCTCGGAGGCGCGCCCGCCGGTAGCCTGGACCCATGGCAGAACGCACCTCCTGGTCGCTCGGCCGCGCACTGCGCGGCCTGTTCGAGAAGCGCACGATCGACGACCAGACCTGGGACGACCTCGAGACGGCGCTGATCACCGCCGACTTCGGCCCCGACATCACCGAGGAGATCGTCGACGACCTCCGCGCCAAGGTCGCCCGCTACTCCACCACCGACCCGCGCGACCTGCAGCGGATGCTCCGCGAGTCCCTCGAGGAGCGCCTGTCGAAGTACGACACGACCCTCAAGCTCAGCGAGCGCCCCGCCGTGATCCTCGTGGTCGGCGTGAACGGCGTCGGCAAGACCACGACCATCGGCAAGTTCGCCAAGTTCCTCCGCAACTACGGCCGGAGCGTCGTGGTCGGCGCGGCCGACACCTTCCGCGCGGCGGCGGTCGACCAGCTCGCCACCTGGGCGCAGCGCGCCGACGCCCAGATCGTCCGCCCGCAGCAGGAGCGCCAGGATCCGGCGTCCGTCGCCTTCCAGACCGTGCAGTTCGCGAAGGACACCGGCGTCGAGATGGTCATCATCGACACGGCCGGCCGCCTGCACACCAAGGGCGGGCTGATGGACGAGCTCACGAAGATCAAGCGCGTCATCGAGAAGCAGGCCCCGATCTCCGAGATCCTGCTCGTGCTCGACGCGACGACCGGTCAGAACGGGCTGAGCCAGGCCGAGGCGTTCATCGAGCACGCGGGCGTCACCGGCCTGGTCATCACCAAGCTCGACGGCTCCGCGAAGGGCGGCTTCGTCCTCGCGGTCCAGGAGCGCACCGGCATCCCGATCAAGCTCGTCGGCCAGGGCGAGGGCATCGGCGACCTCACCGGCTTCACCCCCCACGTCTTCGCCCAGCAGCTCGTCAGCTGAGCGGCCCCGCCCGGGACGACGCGCCGGCGCCGTCCCGGTGGCGGGCTACACGGCCTGCGAGAAGCCCAGTGCCGCGTCTGCGAGGTGGCGCAGGTGCTCCGGGACCGGCAGCCCCTTCGACTCCATCGAGCGCGCCCAGAGCCGGCCGGCCCGGTAGGAGGAGCGGACCAGGGGCCCCGCGAGGACGCCGAGGAAGCCGATGTCCTCGGCCTCCTCCTTGATCGCCACGAACTCCTCCGGGTGCACCCAGCGGTCCACCGGCAGATGCCGCGGCGTCGGGCGGAGGTACTGCGTGATGGTCACGATGTCGGTGCCGGCGTCGTGGAGGTCCTGCAGCGCCTGCGAGATCTCCTCCCGCTCCTCGCCCATGCCGAGGATGAGGTTCGACTTCGTGATCAGCCCCGCCTCCCGGCCCTGAGTGAGCACGTCGAGCGAGCGCTCGTAGCGGAAGGCCGGCCGGATGCGCTTGAAGATCCGCGGCACCGTCTCGACGTTGTGGGCGAACACCTCCGGCTCCGCGTCGAACACCCTCTGCAGGTGCTCGGCGCGGCCGGTGAAGTCCGGGACCAGGATCTCGACCCCCGTGCCCGGAGCCTGGGCGTGGATCTGGCGGATGGTCTCGGCGTAGAGCCAGGAGCCCTCGTCCGGCAGGTCGTCGCGGGCGACTCCGGTGACGGTCGCGTAGCGGAGGTTCATCCGCGCCACGGACTCGCCGACGCGCCGGGGCTCGTCGGCGTCGTAGTCCGCGGGCTTCCCGGTGTCGATCTGGCAGAAGTCGCAGCGGCGGGTGCACTGGGCGCCCCCGATGAGGAAGGTCGCCTCTCGGTCCTCCCAGCACTCGAAGATGTTGGGGCAGCCCGCCTCCTGGCAGACGGTGTGCAGCTCCTCGCTCTTCACCAGCGACTGCAGCTGCAGGTACTCCGGGCCCATCGAGGCCTTCGTGCGTATCCACTCGGGCTTGCGCTCGATCGGCGTCTCGGCGTTGCGGATCTCCAGCCGCAGGAGCTTGCGGCCGCCGGCCTCGGCGCTCACGCGGCGACCTCCTCGATGCGGGCGGAGAAGGCGGGGGCCGCCTCCGAGAAGCGCGCCGCCACCCGCGCCCGCACCGCCTCCATGGGCGGAGCCTCGCCGCGCTCGCGCTCGAGCGTGGTCACCCCGGCGTCGGCGATGCCGCAGGCGACGATGCGGGCGTAGGGCTCGAGGCTGTTCGAGACGTTGAGGGCGAATCCGTGCATCGTCACGCCCGAGGCGACGCGGATGCCGATCGCGGCGATCTTGTCGGCGCCGCCGTCCCTCGGGATCCACACTCCCGAGCGCCCGTCGACGCGCCGCCCCTGCACGCCCAGGTCGTCGAGAGCGGCGATCAGCACCCCCTCCAGCGAGCGGACGTAGGCGACCACGTCGACGGGCTCGCCGAGCCGCACGATCGGGTAGCCGACGAGCTGGCCCGGGCCGTGCCAGGTGATCCGCCCTCCGCGGTCGACGTCGACCACGGGCGAGCCGTCGTCCGGGCGCTCGTGCGCCTCGGTGCGCTTGCCGGCGGTGTAGACGGAGGAGTGCTCGCAGAGCACGAGGGTGTCCGGCCTCGAGCCCGCCACCACCTCGGCGTGCAGGCGGCGCTGCAGCTCCCAGCCGTCGGTGTAGTCCAGGGGATCCGCGGAGTCGCCCGCCACCAGTGTCTCGATCACCGGGCCACCCTAACCCTGTTCTTGGACCCGGACCAGTTAATCCGCTCCGCGGTGATCGCGCCGATCGCGAGCCGATCGGCGGCCGCGCCCGCCGACCCTCCGGGCCTCCGGTAGAATTCCGGGCATCATGGCTACTTTCGGCACCCTCTCCGATCGACTCGTCGAGACCTTCAAGAACCTCCGCACGAAGGGCAAGCTCTCCGCGTCGGACGTCGACGGCACCGTCCGCGAGATCCGGCGGGCCCTCCTCGACGCCGACGTCGCGCTGGAGGTCGTGAAGGAGTTCACCGGCAAGGTGCGCGAGCGCGCCCTCGGCGACGAGGTCAACAAGGCGCTCAACCCGGCCCAGCAGGTCGTCCAGATCGTCAACGAGGAGCTCGTCGCGATCCTCGGCGGACAGTCGCGCCGGCTCGAGTTCGCCAAGCGCCCGCCGACCGTCATCATGCTCGCCGGCCTCCAGGGCGCGGGCAAGACGACCCTCGCGGGCAAGCTCGGCAAGTACCTCGGCAAGGACGGCCACACCCCGCTGCTCGTCGCGGCCGACCTCCAGCGCCCCAACGCCGTGCAGCAGCTGCAGGTCGTCGGCGAGCAGGCCGGAGTCGCGGTCTACGCGCCGGAGCCGGGCAACGGCGTCGGCAACCCGGTCAAGGTCGCCCAGAACGCGATCCGCTTCGCGACCGACAAGCAGTACGACACGGTCATCATCGACACGGCCGGACGCCTCGGCGTCGACGCCGACATGATGAAGCAGGCCGCCGACATCCGCCGCGTCACGAACCCCGACGAGGTCCTGTTCGTCATCGACGCGATGATCGGCCAGGACGCGGTCGCGACCGCCAAGGCCTTCCAGGAGGGCGTCGACTTCACCGGCGTCGTCCTCTCCAAGCTCGACGGCGACGCCCGCGGAGGCGCGGCGCTCTCGGTCGCCTCGCTCACCGGCCGCCCGATCCTCTTCGCCTCCACGGGCGAGTCGCTCGACGACTTCGAGCAGTTCCACCCCGACCGCATGGCGAGCCGCATCCTCGACCTCGGCGACGTGCTGACGCTCATCGAGCAGGCCCAGTCCGCGTTCGACGAGGACGAGGCGCGCAAGATCGCCGAGAAGATCATGGGGGACACGTTCACCCTCGACGACTTCCTCGGCCAGATGCAGCAGCTGCGCAACATGGGCTCGATCAAGAAGATGATCGGCATGCTGCCCGGCGCGAAGGGCATGCGAGAGCAGCTCGACCAGTTCGACGAGCGCGAGATCGTGCGCACCGAGGCGATCATCCAGTCGATGACGAAGGCGGAGCGGGTCAACCCGAAGCTGCTCAACGGCTCGCGGCGCCTGCGCATCGCCCGCGGCTCCGGCATGACGGTCACGGACGTCAACCAGCTCGTCCAGCGCTTCGAGCAGGCCGCCAAGATGATGAAGACGGTCGCCAAGGGCGGCATGCCCTCGGTCCCCGGCATGGGCCCCGTGCCCGGCGCCGGCTACCAGGGCCGCCCGAAGCCGCAGAAGAAGAAGAGCAGCAAGTCCGGCAACCCCGCCAAGCGCGCGGCCGAGAACGCGGCGATCACCTCCGGGCCCCGCCCGGGCGATGCGGGCGGCTCCGGCTTCGGCCTGGGCGGCGGCGCCGGCAAGGGCGCCCAGCCCACGCCGGAGGAGCTCGAGCAGCTGCAGAAGCTCCTCGGGCGATGAGGCGGGTCGCGGCCGGACGCGCGGGCGGGATCCTCGTCCTCGCGGCCGTGCTCGGGCTCACCGGCTGCGCCGAGGGCTCCGGGGTCGACGCGATGACGGCGCCCTCCCCGGAGGACCTGGTCGGCCGCTGGGTGACAGGCGTCTCCTACGACGCGCCCGACGTGCCGTTCCTCCTGATCGCGGAGGACGGGACCTGGACGGGCTCCGACGGCTGCAACGGCGCGCAGGGCGAGTGGTCGATCGACCAGGAGGGCGCCCTCACCGTCTCGGCCGGGCCGAGCACGCTGATCGCCTGCGACGGCGTCGCACTGCCGATGATCTTCTCGGAGGCGGCGATGGCCTCGATCGACGGCGGACGGCTCCGCCTGTTCGACGACGAGGGGGCCACCGTCGTCAAGCTCGCCCGCTCCACGAGCGACGAGGCGCCCTCGGCGTCGCCGGACCCGGCGGGGGAGTAGCGCGCCGTCCCTCCGGGGGCCGCAGCGGGGATCCCCGTGAGGCGCACCGCTCGCTAGCGTGAGGGCATGACAACCGCACACGCGCGCCCCGTCCGCATCGGCGTCCAGATCGCACCGCAGCACGTCCCCTACGAGGTCATCCGCGACACGCTCGCCGAGCTCGAGGACCTCGGCGTCGACATCGCCTTCAACTGGGACCACTTCTTCCCGCTCTCGGGAGAGCCGAACGGCCTGCACTTCGAGGGCTGGAGCATGCTCGCGGCCTGGGCCGAGCAGACCAGCCGCATCGAGTTCGGCCCGCTGGTCACCTGCAACAGCTACCGGAACCCCGACCTCCTCGCCGACATGGCGCGCACGGTCGACCACATCAGCGCCAAGGGCGCCGAGGGCCGTCTGATCTTCGGCATCGGCTCGGGCTGGTTCGAGCGCGACTACGAGGAGTACGGCTACGAGTTCGGCACCCCGGGCTCCCGCCTCGACGAGCTCTCCGAGGCGATGCCGCGCATCCGCAGCCGGTGGTCGATGCTCAACCCGGCGCCCACCCGCGACATCCCGGTGATGATCGGCGGCGGCGGCGAGAAGAAGACGCTGCGGATCGTCGCCGAGCACGCCGACATCTGGCACAGCTTCTCGGACGTCCCGACGCTCGAGCGCAAGCTCGGCGTGCTCTCGGAGTGGTGCGGCCGCGTCGACCGCGACCCGGCCGCGATCGAGATCTCGACCGGCGCGAGCGTGCGCGGCGGTGTCGGCGACGCCTCCTTCGACGTGCTCGACCAGCAGTACGAGCTGGGCGCCCGCCTGTTCACGCTCGGCATCACCGGTCCGGACATCGACCTCGCTCCCGTGCGCGACCTGCTCGGCTGGCGCGACGGCCGGAACAGCACCGCGCGCTGACCCGGCGGGGCGCCGTCACGGCGGCGCCCCGCGTCGGAGTCAGGCCGCCGGCGCGTCCGTCGCCTTCTGTCCCGTCGGCACCGCCCGGGCGAGGCCGGACTTCTCGGCCGCCACCTCGAACGCGTCGGCCAGGGCGCGCTGGCCCTCGACGGTGGGATGCACGCCGTCCTCGCCGAGCAGCCCGTCCTCGCGGAGGGGGTCCGGGTACTCGAGCGCACCGCCGCCGGCGGCCGTCACGGCCTCGACCAGCGCCGCGTCGTACTCGTCGAGATCGGAGGGGCGCGGGTCGGGGCCCCAGACCGAGTCGAGCGCGATGAGCCGGGCCGAGGGCGAGGCGGACACGATCGCATCCACCGCCGGCCCGATCGCGGCGTCCACGTCCTCCGGATCCCAGCCCAGGTCGTTGCTGCTGGCGATCAGCACGATCGCGTCGGGCCGGGTGTCGGCGATCTCCTCCGCGCGGTCGCCGATCGCGACGCCGCAGTCGCCCGGCTCGATGAAGCCGCCGCCGTCGCAGCCCAGGTTCGTGACCTCCCAGCCGAGGTCGTCGCCGACGAGTGCGGGCCAGGCCTGCTCCGGGTCGACCGTCAGACCGCGCACGATGCTGTCGCCGACGATCGTCACCCGGGAGCCGGCGGGAAGAGAGCCGCCGATCGAGAGCGGCAGCGGATCGGCGGTGACGGTCGGGAGGGGAGTGGCGGTGCCGGTGGGGGACCCGGTCGCCGGGCCGGTCGTCGTCGAGGACGAGCAGCCGGCGAGGCCGAGGGCCAGGGCGCCGATCGCGGCTGCGGCGAGGAGGACGGGACGCGTCATGAGCGGGGATCCCGGAGCCCGTCGCGCAGCTCGCCCGCGAGCGCCCGGACCACCGCCTTGAGGTCGCCGTCGTTCGCCGCGGCCGTCCGCAGCTGGCGCTGATAGCTCGCTCCCGCGACCAGGATCAGCTCGACGTCGCCGAGCTCCTTCACGCAGTCGAGACGCTCGGCGACCGGTGCGAGGGTGACGAGCAGGTCGCGGATGTCGTCGGTGACCAGCCGCTCCGCTCCAGCGGCGTCGAGGATGATCTCGGCGTCGAGTCCGTAGCGGGCCGCGCGCCACTTGTTCTCGCGCACGTACCAGGGCTGCATCGTCGGAAGGTCCTCGCCCGCGTCCAGCCGCGACGAGAGGTGCTCGACGAGGCACTGGATCAGCGCGGCGACCGCTCCGATCTCCTCCGCGGAGGAGAGGCCGTCGCACGCGCGCATCTCGAGAGTGCCCCACTGCGGCGAGGGGCGGATGTCCCAGCGGACCTCCGTGTGGTCGTCGATGACGCCGGTGCGCATCATGTCGTCGACGTACTCCTCGTAGTTCGCCCAGGCACCGAACTGCGGAGGCAGGCCCGCCGTCGGCAGCTGCTGGAACATCAGCGCGCGGTTCGAGGCGTAGCCCGTGTCGACTCCGCCCCAGAACGGGCTCGACGCCGAGAGCGCCTGCAGGTGCGGGTAGTAGTCGAGCAGGGAGTTGAGGATCGGCAGCACCTTGTCGCGGTGCTCGATGCCGACGTGCACGTGGATGCCCCAGATCATCATGTTCCGGCCCCACCACTGGGTCCGGTCGATGAGGCGGTGGTACCGCTCCTTGTCCGTGATGGCCTGGTCGAACCACTGCGCGAACGGGTGCGTGCCCGAGCACACGAGGTCGAGTCCCATGGGGTCGGTGATCTCGCGCACCTGCCGCAGCTGGTCCTGCAGATCGGCGACCGCGTCGCGGACGGAGGTGTGCACGCCGGAGACCAGCTCGACCGTGTTGCGCAGGAGCTCGCCGGTGATGTGCGGGTGCAGGGCGCCGTCGTCGCTGCGGAGCGCCTCCAGCACCACATCGGCGACGTTGGCGAGATCGCCCGTCTGCCGGTCGACGATCGCGACCTCCCACTCGATCCCGAGCGTGGAGCGGTCTGATGCGGCGAAGCTGATCTCCATGGCGTGGTCCTCATCGGATCCGGGCGTCCGCCGATCGGGACGCGCCTCGCCATCCTGCCACCTGCGGCCGGGGCGGACGCCGAGCCCCGGCGGAGGCCTTCCCGGTCCCGCGCGGCCCGCTCCCGCGAGGGTGCCGCTGGTCGGCGGCGTGCCGGGCCCGCACCGGGGCGGTTTTTCTGGCAGAATGATCCGTCGGGTCCGAGGCGGTCGACCCTCTACTCACCGCCGACGAAACCCCCTCGAGCTTCCGCCGGGTGTGCCCCCACGCTCACGGCTCAGTTCATCCATCATCGACCGGACACCGGTCAACGACCACACAGGAGAATTGTGGCTGTCAAGATTCGTCTGAAGCGCCTCGGCAAGATCCGGGCGCCCTACTACCGCATCGTCGTCGCCGACTCGCGCACCAAGCGCGACGGCCGCGTGATCGAGGAGATCGGCAAGTACCACCCGACCGAGCAGCCCTCGTTCATCCAGGTCGACTCGGAGCGCGCGCAGTACTGGCTCGGAGTCGGCGCGCAGCCGACCGAGCAGGTCGCCGCGATCCTCAAGCTGACCGGCGACTGGGGCCGCTTCAAGGGCGACGCCGACGCCGTCAGCACCGTCCAGGTGAAGGAGCCCAAGGCTCCGTTCGTCGTCGACGCGAAGAAGAAGCCCGTCCTCAAGCCGAAGTCCGAGGCTCCGGCCAAGGCCGCCCCGGTCGAGGACACCGCCGACGAGACCTCCACCGAGGCGTAGTCAGTGCTCGCTCCCGCCGTCGAACACCTCGTCAAGGGGATCGTCGAGAACCCCGATGAGGTCAGTGTCGTGGCCACGAGCTCCCCGCGCGGAGAGGTCCTCGAGGTGCGCGTGCACCCCGAGGACCTCGGCCGCGTGATCGGACGCTCCGGTCGCACCGCCAAGGCCGTCCGCACTCTCGTCGCCGCGCTCGCCGACGGGCGCCGCGTGCGCGTCGACGTCGTCGACACCGACAAGTAGAGGTGTCGGTCACCGGACCGGGCACGACGCAGCTCCGCGTCGCCCGACTCACCAAGGCACACGGGCTCAAGGGCGCCATCAAGCTCGAGCTCTACACGGACGAGCCCGACAAGCGCTTCACCCCCGGATCCACGTTCACGCTGCAGGTCCCGCGCACCTCCGAGTGGCACGGCAAGAAGCTCGAGCTCGTCGAGCTTCGCTGGTACAACAGCCACCCCGTCGCATTCTTCCGAGGCGTCGACGACCGCAACGCCGCTGAGACCCTCCTGAAGGCGATCCTCTGGATCGACGAGGAGGTGCAGACCCAGCCGGGCGAGGACGACTCCTGGTACGACTACCAGCTGGTCGGCATGAAGGTCGTCCGCGACGGCGTCGAGGTCGGCACCGTCCGCCGCGTCGACCACTTCCCCGCGCAGGACCTGCTCATCGTCGGCACCCCCTCCGGCGAGGTGATGGTGCCGTTCGTGAACGCGATCGTCCCCTCCGTCGACGCCGCGGCCGGGATCGTCACGGTCACGCCTCCGATCGGCCTGTTCGAGGAGGCCCCCGAGGAGGAGCCCGCCGCGGTCGACCTCAGCGGTGTCGACCTCGCGGACCCGGCGCTGAGCGCGCCTGCGGACGCCGACGCGACGGACGCCTCCGATGACGCGGACTCCGCTGACGCGGACGCCGCTCTCGAGGAGCCCGCCGACGACGAGCCCCTGGCCGCCTCCGAGGAGGAGCCCCGGTCGTGAGGATCGACATCGTCACGATCTTCCCGGAGTTCTTCGGCGTGCTCGACATCAGCCTGCTCGGCCGTGCTCGGCAGAGCGGGCTGATCGAGCTCGGCGTGCACGACCTGCGGGACTTCACCCACGACCGCCACCGCACCGTCGACGACACGCCCTACGGCGGCGGCGCCGGCATGGTGATGCGACCGGAGCCGTGGGGCGAGGCGCTCGACACGATCCTCGACGGCGCGGACGACCCCGTCGTGATATTCCCGTCGCCCGCGGGCGAGCTGTTCACCCAGGCGACCGCCCGCGAGCTCGCGGAGGAGTCCACCCTCGTCTTCGGCTGCGGCCGCTACGAGGGCATCGACCAGCGCGTCGTGGACCACACCGCCGAGCGCGCGCGGGTCCGGCTGATCAGCCTCGGCGACTACGTCCTCAACGGAGGAGAGGTCGCCGTGATGGCGATGATCGAGGCCGTCGGACGCCTGGTCCCGGGCGTGGTCGGCAATCCGGCGAGCCTGGTCGAGGAGAGCCACTCCGACGGGCTGCTCGAGTACCCGAGCTACACCAAGCCGGCCTCCTGGCGCGGCCTCGACGTCCCTCCGGTGCTCCTCAGCGGCAACCACGGGGCGATCGCCGCCTGGCGCCACGAGCAGAGCGTCGAGCGCACGCGCCGCGTCCGCCCCGAACTGCTTCCCTAGCCCCTCGCCGCACGGTCACCGGGCCGCGAGGGCCAGGTGCCGGTCGCGGAGGGCGAGGAAGAGGGGGAACGCGAACGCGAGGGCGACCAGCGGCGCGAGCAGCACCAGGATCCACACGCGGCGCATCCCGATCCGGCGGCCCTCCACCACCATGAAGGCGACGGCCGCGATCGCGACGACCAGCAGGTCGGTCGAGAACGACGACACCCACGGCCCGCCTGCGGCGAGGCCGGCGAGCAGGTCCGCGCCCTCCTGCATAGCCCTCACGTTCCAGGTCCAGGTCCCGATCAGCCCGGCGAGGGCGAGGACGAGGTAGACGATCCCGAGCGGCGTCCAGCCGCGGTGCAGCCGGCTCATGCGCGGGCCTCCGTTCGTGCGAGGGTGAGGATCGTCCCTCCGGCGAGGGCGACCACGGCCACAGTAGCGACGGCGAGGGTCAGCGCGTCCGGTGCGGTCAGCGCCTGACCGCGCAGCGCCTGCCAGCAGGTGAGGGCGACCGCGGCCGCCCAGCCCGCCGAGGCCAGTGCGACGAGCCGCAGCCGGGTGGATCCGGGGCGCAGGACGGGGATCCGGGCTGCCAGCCGTCCGAGCAGCAGCGCGAGCAGCGGGAGCCCCTGCAGAGCGTGCATCCCGACGAAGTGCGGGATGCGCAGATCGCCCCCCGTGGTGCTCCAGCCCAGGAGGGGGAGGCCGGGTCCGCCGTCCGCGACTCCGACGGCGTGCGCACCGACGACGCCCTGGTAGTCGCTGATCTGGCCGGGCGAGGGCCCCGTCATCAGGAACGCGAGGGCCATCCCGACGAGCCCGATCACGAGTCCGGCGCGGACGGCGAGCGTCAGCGCAGGGTCGCCGAGCGGCACCCGCGCCAGGAGGGCGGCGAGGACCAGCGTCGCCAGCCAGACCACCATGATCGAGACGGCCATCGAGGCCCAGAGCGCGGCGTGCAGGGGAGTGGAGACGTCGAAGTGGCTGCGCTCGCCGACCAGGGCGGCGCCTCCGATCACGACCATCTCGACCGCCAGACCGACCGCCGCGACCGTGCCCAGCGCTCGGGCGAGGCGGCGCCGGCGGGGCACGAGCCCGATCAGCCAGGCGAGCGTCACGGCGTACAGCGCGATCGAGAGGCAGAACTTCAGCGGCTTGCCCCAGAGCGGCTGTCCGCCGAGCTCGCGGGGATCGACGACCAGCGCGATCGCGCAGAGGAGGGCGCCGACCGCCATCGCGCCTGCGAGCACCAGGAGCGGCCGGTGCGGAGCAGCTGAGGCCGTGCGCGCGGGCGTCTCGGTCGCGGCGCTCATCGGGGCACCTCCGTCGAGCCGAAGCGGCTCTGCGTCTCGCGCGCCTGGGCGACGCGCCGGAGCGACTGCAGAACCACGTCTCCGAGCGCGGTGCCGACGGCGGCGACGGCGGCCTGCTCGCTCACGCTGTCGCGGGCCTGCAGTTCGTCGAGGTCGGCGGAGGCGACGAGGGCGGCGGCGCGGGCGTAGGCCTCGAGCCAGCCGGCACTTATCGGTCCGGTGGAGAGCTCGAGCGCGTCGAGCGCCCGTGCCGCCGTCGCGACGGCAGGGTGACCGCAGTGGTCGGAGCCCGCGGCCTCGGCGATCCGCCGCGTCGACGCCTCGGTGGCGGACGCGGTCGAGTCGGCGCTCACGGAGACCACGTCCTGCGCCACCTCGAACGCTGCTGTCGGACCGACGCCCGCGTCGAGCGCGGCCGTGATCCGCTTCGCGCCGGCGATGCCGACGCCGCCGCTCTCGATGAGAGCGCGGAGCAGCGTCAGGCGCGCGACATGGGCGTCCCCGTACTCCGCCCGCTGGGGGCCGGCGGCGTCGCCCGGCGGCAGCAGCCCCTCCCGGATGTAGTACTTGATCGTGGGCAGGCTGACGCCGCTGCTGCGGCTGAGCTCCGAGATTCGCACGTGGACAGTATCGCTATCGGATAGCGGTACTGTCCACCATTTGGTCAGTCCCGCGCGGACAGGACGATGTTCCCCGTCTCGGTGATGGCGATCGTGTGCTCCATGTGGGCGCCGCGAGAGCCGTCACGGCTGCGGAGGGTCCAGCCGTCCTTGTCCGTGTAGATCTCGTCGGTCGTCTGCAGGAACCACGGCTCGATCGCGACGACGAGGCCCGGGCGGAGCGGGTAGCCGCGGCCGGCGCGTCCGTCGTTGGGGATGTGCGGATCGCCGTGCATCGTGCGGCCGACGCCGTGGCCGCCGAAGTCGGTGTTGATGGACAGGCCCTCGGCGTGTGCGACGGCCGCGATGGCCGCGGAGATGTCGCCGATCTTCTTCCCGGGCTGCGCGGCGGCGATGCCGGCCTCGAGCGCGCGTGTGGTGGTGTCGATGAGGGCGAGGTCCTCCTCGCGCGGCGTCCCGACCACGACGCTGATGGCCGAGTCGGCGACCCAGCCGTTCACGGAGGCGGCGAAGTCGAGGGTGAGCAGGTCGCCGTCCTTCAGCCGGTAGTCGAAGGGCAGGCCGTGCAGCACCGCGTCGTTGACGGAGGTGCAGATGACCTTGCCGAAGGGGCTCGCGCCGAAGGAGGGGTGGTAGTCGATGTAGCAGGACTCGGCGCCGGCCGTGCGGATCATGTCGTGGGCGAGCCGGTCGAGCTCCAGCAGGTTCACGCCGACCGCGGCGGCAGCGGAGGTGGCCTTCAGTACCTCGCCGACGAAGCGGCCGGCGGGACGCATCTCCTCGATCTCGGCGGGGGTGCGTAGCTCGATCATCCTGATCCTCTCGGGGTCCGCTGAGCCGTCGCTCAGCGGTGGTGGGTACGGTCGGTGCATGCGCATGCGACGGGCATTCGGTTCCTGGCAGTTCCCGGCGGCGATCGTGCTGCCCTTGTGGATCCTCCTCGGCTACGGGGTCTTCGGAGGATCGAGCGGCTGGACCGTGCTCGGCCTGGTGATCGCCCTCCCCATTCTGGCGGTCGCGCTGGCGGCTGTGGCCGCGATCGTCGCATTCCGGGTGACCGTTCGGCCCACGCGCACTCCCGCGTGGAGCGACGTGGCCGTGGTCGGCGCCTGGCACCTCTCCCTGATCGCCTTCGGCTTCTTCCCGCCCGGCGCCTGGGCGCTGGGCCTGCTCTCGGTGGTCCTCGGAGTGGCGGCCTTCTGGCACTCGGCGTGGCGGTTCCTCGCCGACGCGAGGGCCACTCTCCTCGCCTTCTCGGAGGCGGCGTCCGTGCAGGCCGAGGGCGCTCACCGCCCCGTCGCAGGCGAGGGCTTCGACCCGGAGCGCCCGCAGGACGGGCAGACCATCGTCCTCTGAGGGTCGGGCGTCCCGAGAGGCGCTGTCCCCTGCGAGGCCCCGCCCTGCTCCACAGCTCGGCCCTCTCGACGGACCCGCCCTCTGCGCAGCTCTGCCTCCGGGTGACCCTGCCCTGCTCATGACCCTGCTTTGACTCGGATCGGCGCGGCATGGCAGAATGAGCGCTTGTGCCTCGCGCAGGCTCTGCCACAGGGGAGCCGCGACGACGTGGGCACGACCGACTTCCATCAACGAAACGGTGTTCGACCTGTGGCGGGCACGGAGAGCGATACAGCATGCACATCCTCGATTCCGTCGATGCGGCGTCCCTCCGCAGCGATGTCCCGGACTTCCGCGCCGGCGACACCGTCAAGGTCCACGTCAACATCGTCGAGGGCTCCCGCTCGCGCATCCAGGTCTTCCAGGGCGTCGTCATCGGCCGCTCCAACGAGGGCGTCCGCGAGACCTTCACCGTCCGCAAGGTGAGCTTCCAGGTCGGCGTCGAGCGCACGTTCCCCGTGCACTCGCCGGTCATCGACCACATCGAGGTCGTCACCCGCGGTGACGTCCGTCGCGCGAAGCTCTACTACCTGCGCAACCTGCGCGGCAAGAAGGCCAAGATCAAGGAGAAGCGCGACGCCTGAGCGGCATCCGCACGACTTCTCGGGAACCCCGGTCCACCTATGATGGACCGGGGTTCCTCCCTTTCTCGGGGGCGATCCGTCCGGGGAGTCCACCCGGTGATGCACAGTAGGGGCGACGGCGAGCGATGACAGACAGCACGGCCCCGGTCCGCCTCCCCGGAGGCGAGGACCACGCCCGCCACTCGGCGGATCCGTCCGAGAAGCGCCCGCGCAAGCGCCGGGGAGTCCTGCTCTTCCTCCGCGACGTGCTGATCATCTTCGTGGTCGCGGTGCTCGTCTCCTTCCTCGTGAAGACCTTCCTGATCCGCTCGTTCTACATCCCCTCCTCCTCCATGGAGCAGACGCTCGTCGAGAACGATCGCATCCTCGTGAACGAGCTCGTGCCCGGAGTCGTGCCGATCTCGCGGGGCGACGTCGTCGTCTTCCGCGATCCCGGCGGATGGCTCTCGCCGAGCTCCGAGCCCTCCGTGCCGCCGTTCCAGGCCGCGGTCGACTCCGCCCTCGCACTCGTCGGCCTCACCGCTCCCGACAGCAACGACCACCTCATCAAGCGCGTCATCGGCCTGCCCGGCGATCACGTGACCTGCTGCACGCCGCTCGGCCAGGTCGAGATCAACGGCAACCCGATCGACGAGCCCTACGTGAAGCTGCCCGACGGGGTGCAGGCCGTCTCGGCCACCCCCTTCGACGTCGTCGTGCCCGAGGGCTCGCTCTGGGTGATGGGCGACAACCGCTACAACTCCGCCGACTCCCGCTACAACACCGACAAGCCGGGCGGCGGCTTCGTGCCGATCGACAACGTCGTGGGCCGCGCGATCCTCGTGACCTGGCCCGTGCAGCAGTGGGCGTGGCTCGACGACTACCCGTCGGTGTTCCGCGGAGTCGACACCGAGGCCTCCGAGGAGGGCTCGGACGACGCGCAGAGCGGGCAGGGCTAGGTGGTCGTCGCCGAGCCGACGCTGACGCAGGAGCGGCGCCTCTTCCGGCAGGGCTACGAGACGGTCATCGGCTGCGACGAGGTCGGCCGCGGCGCGATCGCCGGCCCGGTGTCGGTCGGTGTCGTGTCGATCGGCAGCCGTTGCGGGCGCTTCCCCGAGGGGCTCCGCGACTCCAAGATGCTCGCTCCCGCCCGCCGCGAGGCGCTCCTGCCGGGAGTCGCGAAGTGGGTCTCGGCCTGGGCGATCGGCGAGTCCTCGGCGGACGAGATCGACGAGACCGGGATCATCGCCGGCCTCGGCCGCGCCGCGTCGAGGGGCATCGAGCGCCTCGCCGACCAGGGCGTCGACCTCGCCACCGCCGTCGTCCTCCTCGACGGTGCCCACGACTGGCTGACGCCCGCGCTGGGCGAGAGGGCGGCAGAGCTGACGATCGTCACCCGCGTGAAGGCCGACCGCGACTGCGCCGCCGTCTCCGCCGCCTCCGTGCTCGCGAAGGTGGGCCGCGATGGTCAGATGGTGCGCCACCACGACGACTTCGCCGACTACGCCTGGGACAGCAACAAGGGCTACGGCAGCGCCGCGCACTGGGCGGGCATCGAGCGGGTCGGCCCGTCCCCGCTGCACCGGGTGACCTGGCTGTCGAAGTCGCGGGAGAGCGTCGAGGAGCCGCTCCCGGCGCTCGGGCCCGTCGGCTCGGCGTAGGATTGTCCAACGATGGATGAGGACGAATTCGAGGACTACGACCGCGAGGTCGAGCTGGCACTGTACCGGGAGTACCGCGACGTCGTCTCGCAGTTCTCGTACGTCGTCGAGACCGAGCGCCGGTTCTACCTGGCGAACGAGGTCGACCTGGTCCGCCGCGACACCGAGCACGACTTCTACTTCGAGCTCACCATGCGCGACGTGTGGGTCTGGGACGTCTACCGCTCCGACCGCTTCGTGAAGTCGGTGCGCGTGCTGACCTTCAAGGACGTCAACGTCGAGGAGCTCTCCCGCAAGGAGTTCGAGCTCCCCAAGGAGCTCGCGCTCGACGAGTAGCCCGCTGTCGCGGCAGGCTCCGGACCCCTTGCTGGTCGCGTAGCCGCCTCCAACGGCGCATCGAGACCCGGTGCCCGGAGCCCCACCCCGCTCCGGAGCTCTCTCGGATCCGCGGCTCCGCAGGTCTCGTCTTCAGGCAACGCGGGTTCCTCCTGCTGGTCGCATAGCCGCCCCCGGCGGCGTCCGAAGACCCCTGCCCGACGTCCCTCCCCACCCGCCTCCTCGGCCCTCTTCTCCCCGGATCCCCTCCCGGCCGTCCGACGCTCGTTCCTGCTCCGGCACGCTTCCGGCAGGAGGACGCATGGACAAGGACGAACTGGGGCGGCGCGGCGAGGAGATCGCGGCGGCGCACCTGAGAGACAACGGATTCGAGATCCTCGACCGTAACTGGCGGGTCCGCGAGGGCGAGCTCGACATCGTGGCCCGCGACGGGTCGGCACTGGTCGTGGTGGAGGTGAAGACGCGCTCGTCGACGCGCTTCGGATTGCCGGTCGAGGCCATCACGCGGGCCAAGGCGCAGCGCCTGCGGCGACTCGCCTACGCCTGGGCCGACGAGCACCACGAGCGCTCCCGCCACCTGCGGATCGACGCGGTCGGCATCGTCGCGCCCGGGGGAGTCCCGTCGCAGATCCGGCACCTGCGGGCGGTGGCCTGATGGGCCTGGGAAGGACCTCGGCGGTCGGTCTCGTCGGCTTCGCGGGAGCCGTGGTCGGGGTGGAGGCGCACTCGGCCGACGGCACCCCTGGCATGGTGATCATCGGCCTGCCCGACGCCGCGCTCGCGCAGGCGAAGGAGCGGGTGCGCTCGGCGGCGATCAACTCCGGCAGCACCATCGCCGAGTACAAGATCACCGTGAACCTCTCGCCGGCCGCGATGCCCAAGCACGGCTCCGCCTTCGATCTCGCCATCGGGCTGGCCGCGCTCGCGTCGCTCCGCGAGGTCGATGCGGAGTCGGTCGCCGCGGTCGTCCACATCGGGGAGCTCGGCCTGGACGGCCGGCTGCGCTCCGTCCCGGGCGTGCTGCCCGCGGTGCTCGCGGCCGCCCGCGAGGGCAGGCGCCGCGTGATGGTCCCCGTCGAGGACCGGCTCGAGGCGGAGCTGGTCGACGGCGTCGAGGTGATCGCGGTCTCCTCGCTGGCGGCGGCCGCCGTCTGGCACGGAGCCGAGTGGGAAGTGCCGGTGCTCCCCGAGGCCGCGCCGCCGTCTGAGACGGTGTCCGAGCCGGAGGCCCGCCTCGACCTCTCCGACGTGGTGGGGAACGAGGAGGCGGCCGAGGCGATGGTCGTCGCGGCGGCGGGCGGGCACCACGTGTTCCTGCTCGGGCCTCCCGGCGCCGGGAAGACGATGCTCGCCTCGCGCCTGCCGGGCATCCTCCCCGACCTCGACGACGATGCAGCGCTCGAGGCCACCTGCATGCGCTCGCTCGTCGGGGCGCCGACCGGTGGCGCGCTGGTGCGCCGGCCGCCGTTCGAGAGTCCGCACCACTCGGCCTCCTCCGCAGCGATCGTCGGCGGGGGCAGCGGCCGCATCCGGCCCGGCGCGGTCGCCCGCGCCACCCGGGGAGTGCTGTTCCTCGACGAGGCCCCCGAGTTCTCGTCCGTCGCCCTCGATGCGTTGCGCCAGCCGCTCGAATCCGGCGTGATCCGCATCCACCGCGCGAACGCCGTCGCCGAGTTCCCCGCGCGGGTGCAGCTCGTCCTCGCGGCGAACCCGTGCCCGTGCGGCCGCTTCGGCATCCCCGGAGAGACCTGCACCTGTGCTCCCTCGGTCCGCCGCCGCTACCTCGCGCGGCTCAGCGGACCGCTGCTCGACCGCGTCGACATCCGCCTGACGGTCCGCCGCATCAGCGCGGCTCAGCTGGCCGCACGTCGAGACACGTCAGGCATGTCGACGGCGCAGGCCCGCGCCCGTGTCGTTGCGGCGCGGTCCCTGGCAGCGGCTCGCCTCGCCTCCACTCCGTGGACGCTCAACTCGGAGGTCTCCGGCGCCTGGCTGCGCTCGGACCCGGTGCGCCCGACCAGTGCCGAGTCCCGCACGCTCGACCGGGCTCTGGAGCGAGGTCTGGTGACCATGCGCGGCTACGACCGGGTCCTGCGCCTGGCCTGGACGCTCGCGGACCTCGACGCAGCCGACCGGCCGTCAGCAGCCCACCTCGCGCGCGCGCTCGTCCTCCGTGGGGGTGCCGCGTGATCCGGCCCGACGCGCTCTTCGACGGCGCGGAGCTCGATGCTGTTCGCCGACTGCTGCCGAGCGGCGCAGCCGATCCGGACTCGGCTGCCGACGGCGAGCCTTCGGGTGAGTCCGGCTGCGCTCGGAGCGCACTCGTCGACGCTGCTGCCCGGTGCGGCTGGAACTCTCTGACCGAGCCCGGCGACTCCGTCGCCGCCCTCCTCATCGAGAGGGTCGGCGCGGCCGCGGCCTTCGCCCACGTCGTGTCCTCGTCGTCCGCGGCGGAGATCCTCGCGCCCCCGCATCGCGCTCCCTCCGACGAAGGAGGCGGGGCGCTCGCGCCCCTCGACTCCGAGGTCGCCGCGCTCCAGTCGGGGCTGGCGCGCTGGCGACCGCGCCTGGACCGCAGGCTCCTGTTCCGACGTCTCGAGATCGCCGAGCGACTCGGCGCTCGGCTGCTCCTGCCCGGGGCTCCCGTGTGGCCCGAGTCGCTCGACGACCTCGGGCCGCACGCGCCACTCCTGCTCTGGCTGCGCGGTGATCCCGCCGCCTTCGATCCGACGCACCGCCTCGCCCTCGTCGGCGCCCGCGCTGCCACCGGCTACGGCGAGCACGTCGCCGCCGAGCTCGCCGCGGGCGTCGCGGCGCGAGGCGTCTCCGTCGTCTCGGGCGGTGCCTTCGGGATCGACGCGGTCGCCCACCGCGCCGCCCTCGGCTCCGGAGGCCGGACGGTCGCCTTCCTCGCCGGGGGAGCGGACCGCCTCTACCCGACGGCCCACGCCGACCTCCTCCACCGCATCATCGCCACCCCCGGCTGCGCCGTCGCGACGGAGGTCCCGCCGGGCACCACGCCCACCCGCTGGCGATTCCTGCAGCGCAACCGCCTCATCGCCGCCTCCACCGCGGGCACCGTCGTCGTCGAGGCCGGTGCCCGCTCCGGCTCCCTCAACACCGCCGGCCACGCGGCTGCCCTGGGCCGCCCCCTCGGCGCGGTCCCGGGCCCGGTCACCAGTGCCTCCTCCGCCGGCTGCCACCGCCTCCTCCGCGAGTACGCGGCGACCTGCGTCACCTCGCCGGCGGATGTGCTCGAACTGCTCGCCGTCGGCGACGCCGACGGATCGTGCCGAGCGCTGACCGCGGCTGAGGCGCGAGTCCTGGCCGTCGTCGAATCCGAAGGAGGCTGTGACGCCGCAACCGTCGCCCGGCTCTCCGGGGAATCGCTCGATTCGGCACTGTCGGCGCTGGGTGCGCTCCTCGCAGACGGACGCGTCCACCGTTCCGAGGACGGGGACTGGGAGCGGGCGCCCGGGTGAGCGGCCCCGCCGCCGCGGCGCTGTCGGCGGTCCGCCCTACGCTGAAGGGGCATCGGCGAGGGGAGCGGCATGGACGCCACGGCAGCAGGACACGGCGGAGAGCGCCCGCAGCTCGGGCACTTCCGCGCCCCCGACAGGGTCATCGCGCATCTGAGCGACACGCACCTGCTGGCCGACGGCGCTCCGCTCTACGGGAAGGTCGACACGGTCGCCCGCCTCGCGCAGGCGGTCGACCGGCTGGCCGAGCGCGGCGGACGCCTGGACGCGATCGTGGTGACCGGGGACGTCGCGGACCGCGGCGAGGAGGACGCCTACCGGCGCGTGCGCGAGCAGCTCGACCCCGTGGGCGAGCGGTTCGGCTGCCCGATCGTCTGGGTGATGGGCAACCACGACGAGCGCGGAGCGTTCCGGCGGGTGCTGCTCGGGCAGGACCCGGCGGGCGCGGGACCCGTGGACCAGGTCGTCGACCTCGGCGGGCTCCGGCTCATCGCGCTCGACAGCGCGGTGCCCGGCTTCCACCACGGCGACCTCACCGACGCCCAGCTGGCCTGGCTGAAGGACGAGCTCGCCGCACCGGCCCCGCTGGGGACGATCCTCGCCCTGCACCACCCTCCGCTGCCCACGCCGCTCGGCGCGATGACCGTGCTCGAGCTGCGGGGGATCGACCGCCTCGAGGAGGTGGTGCGCGGAACCGACGTCCGCGCGATCCTCGGCGGCCACCTGCACTACCCCACGGCTGCGACCTTCGCGGGCGTGCCCGTGCTCGTCGCCGGCGCCACCAGCTACACGATGGACCTCG
Organism: Rathayibacter sp. AY1F2; assembly: GCF_002930885.1. Lineage (NCBI taxonomy): Bacteria > Bacillati > Actinomycetota > Actinomycetes > Micrococcales > Microbacteriaceae > Rathayibacter > Rathayibacter sp. AY1F2. The sequence goes on from NZ_PSVG01000012.1 coordinate 48,511, forward strand.
GAGCGCCCGAGCGGGAGCTCGCCGGCGTCGACGGAGCGCAGAGCCTCTCGCTCGTCCACGTCCACCCGGAGACGGTGGCCGCCTCGTTCGTGCCGACGGCACCGGCCCCGATCGCGACGCGGTTCGGCACCGACCTGATCGAGCGGCTCGAGGGGCTCGACGAGCAGGGGCGCATCGACCTCTGGTCGCGGATTCCGGACGGATCATGACCGGCGAGACGCTCGCCGACTCGGTCGAGCACTTCCTCCGGTACGTCCTCGATGAGCGGTCCCTCTCGCCCGCCACCGCGAAGGGCTACCGCTCCGACCTGGCGCGCCTGATCGCCCACACGGAGGAGAAGGGGCGGCTCCTCACCGCCGAGCTCGACCTCGAGCTGCTGCGCGACTGGCTCTGGCGAGAGTCGGAGTCGGGGATCGCCCGCGCGACCCTCGCCCGGCGCACCGCGGCCGTCCGCTCCTTCTCCTCCTGGGCGCATCGGACCGAGCGGCTCCCCGTCGACGTCGCCGCACGCCTCAAGACGCCCAAGTCGGGACGGACACTGCCGCGGGTCCTCACGCTCCCGCAGGCGGAACAGGTGCTCGACACGGTCGCGGCGCGAGGCGCGACCGATGACCCGGTGGCGCTGCGGGACCTCGCGATCGTCGAGCTGCTCTATGCCTCCGGCATCCGCGTCTCCGAGCTGGTCGCCGTCGACCTGGGCGACGTCGATCTCGGCCGGCTCACCGTGCTCGTCACCGGCAAGGGCGCCAAGCAGCGGGTCGTCCCGTTCGGCGTCCCCGCGAAGGAGGCGCTCGTCGACTACCTGGAGCGCGCCCGACCCTCTCTCGCCACCGGCGACGGGAGCGGGGCCCTGCTGCTGGGACGGCGGGGCGCGCGCCTCACCCCGCGCACGGTCTACGGCGTGGTGGCGAGGCTCCTCGACGGCGGGCAGGGCTCCGGACCGTCCGGTCCGCACACCCTCCGCCACACCGCGGCGACCCATCTGCTCGACGGCGGAGCCGACCTCCGCGCCGTCCAGGAGCTGCTCGGCCACGCGAGCCTGGGCACCACGCAGATCTACACCCACGTCTCGACCGAGCGGATCCGCGACGCCTACCGCCTCGCCCACCCCCGCGCCTGACCGGACGCGCGAGTCGCTGGACGCACCCTTCCGCGCCACTCGCTGAACACCCTGCGCCATGTCGTCCATCGGCAGGAGCACCGCCCGGGGGATCCCGCCGAAGAACCGCATCGGCGAAACGTAGTCGCCACCCTCGCGGACGCCGAGGTGCACGCACCTCCCGTCGCAGTGGCCGCCCGCACCCACTGCTCCGACGGGCTGGCCCGCGGTGAGGACCTGCCCGGCCGTCACCGATCCGTCGACCGGCTCGACCGTCGAGACCAGACCGTCCGCGTGCACGATGCTCACCACGGACCGGTCGACCACCCTGCCCGAGAACGACACGGTACCCGCAGCGACGGCGACCACGGGCTGCCCGGCCGCTGCGGCGAGGTCGATCCCGCGGTGCCCGGGGGCGTAGCGGTGCGCTGGCGCGCCCCACGGCTCCACGACGGAGAAGCCCGCGACGGGGGAGGTCCACCGCGGGTCGGACCGGCCGGGGGACGAGGTGCCGGAGGGCGAGGCGCCGAGAGGCGCCCCGACGAGCAGAGCGGCGAGGGCGAACACGCCCGGGCGCAGGAGTCGGGATCGGAGCATGCGGCCACCCTCCTGGAGCCGGTCCGAGACCGGTGGTCGGCCGAGCGGATCAGGGGAGGAGAGCGCGACGGGCCCGGCTGTGGAGGGAGGACATCGGCCGGGGGAGAGCGCAACCCGTCCCGGCGGTGCCGCGGCGAGGAGTAACGTGCCGGTGATCCGGCTCGGGAGCGGCACCCCGCCCCCACCGGCGGCGAGAATCGGAGACGACCATGACCAGCGGACGATCTGACACGACCAGCGGGAGAGCGGACATCCCGAACCCCTCGGCGGCGAAGCTGAAGAGGAAGGTGATCGGCCTCGCGATCGCGGCGGCGGTCGGCGGCTTCCTCTTCGGCTTCGACTCGTCGGTGGTGAACGGTGCCGTGGAGGCGGTGCAGGGCGAGTTCCAGCTCTCGGCCGCCCTGATCGGCTTCGCCGTCGCCTCCGCGCTGCTCGGCTGTGCGCTCGGCGCGTACCTCGCTGGGCGCCTGGCCGACCGCTGGGGCCGCATCAAGGTCATGCTGCTCGGCGCCGGGCTCTTCTTCATCTCCTCCATCGGCGCCGGCGCGGCGTTCGCGGTCTGGGACCTCGTGCTCTGGCGCGTGGTCGGAGGCCTCGGCATCGGCATCGCCTCCGTGATCGCTCCGACCTACATCTCGGAGATCGCGCCCAAGGCCATCCGCGGAGCTCTCGCGTCGCTGCAGCAGCTGGCGATCACGCTCGGCATCTTCGCCGCCCTGCTCTCGGACACCCTCATCGCGAACGGCGCGGACGGCGCCTCCGAGCCCTTCTGGTTCGGCGTCGCCGCCTGGCGCTGGATGTTCATCGCCTGTGCCGTGCCTGCGGTCATCTACGGCCTCCTGGCCCTGACCCTGCCGGAATCGCCCCGCTACCTCGCGACCCGCGGCCGCTCCGAGGACGCCCGCGCGGTGCTCGCGACGGTCACGCCGCGCGACGAGGTCGACGAGGCGCTCGCGGACATCCAGAAGAAGATCGACGAGGACTCCGAGAACGCGAAGCGCTCCAGCCTCCGCGGTCCCGCCCTCGGCCTGCTCCCCGTGGTCTGGGTCGGCATCCTGCTGTCGGTGTTCCAGCAGTTCGTGGGCATCAACGTGATCTTCTACTACTCCACCTCGCTCTGGAGCGCGGTCGGATTCGACGAGTCCAACTCCTTCGCGATCTCGGTCTTCACCTCGGTCGTGAACGTCGTCGTCACCTTCGTGGCGATCTTCCTGGTCGACAAGGTCGGCCGGAAGCCGCTGCTGCTGGTCGGATCGGCCGGCATGGCCGTCTCGCTCGCACTGATGGCCATCGCCTTCAGCCAGTCGACGATCAGCGGAGAGGACGTCTCGCTGCCCGGCGCGTGGGGGCCGATCGCCCTCGTCTCGGCGAACGCGTTCGTCGTCTTCTTCGGCGCGACCTGGGGCCCGCTGGTGTGGGTCCTCCTCGGCGAGATCTTCCCGAACCGGATCCGAGCGGCCGCGCTCGGCCTGGCGGCCTCGGCCCAGTGGATCGCGAACTTCGCCATCACGGTGACGTTCCCGATCCTCTCGCAGGACGTCTCGCTCACCCTGGCCTACGGCCTCTACGCCGCCTTCGCGGCGATCTCGTTCGTCTTCGTCTTCATGTTCGTGCCCGAGACCAAGGGCCGCTCGCTGGAGGAGATGGACACCCTGCACATCCGCACCGTGATGAAGTCGGCGCGCAAGTAGCACCGGTCTTTTTGAGCCCCGACGGCCGCCCTCCCGCAGCAGCGGGGGAGGCGGCCGTCCTGGTGCTACACTCCACGGAGCACCTCGCTCGTCGGGGTGACTACGCGCGCCCATTCGGCCTCCGCTCCCCACGGTCCCTCTCCGCTCACGCGGCCGGGGCGGGAGTGCGCCGGGCGCCAGGGCGACGTGCCGACCGGCCGTCGCAGACAACCGAACGGGAGTTCGGCGCCGTCGTGCGCCCGGGCCCCGAGACAAGGAGAACGACTCATGGCAGTCGTCACCATGCGCCAGCTGCTCGACAGCGGCGTCCACTTCGGGCACCAGACCCGTCGCTGGAACCCCAAGATGAAGCGCTTCATCCTGACCGAGCGCTCGGGCAGCTACATCATCGACCTCCAGCAGTCGCTGGCCTACATCGACAAGACCTACGACTTCGTCAAGGAGACGGTCGCCCACGGCGGCACCATCCTCTTCGTCGGCACCAAGAAGCAGGCGCAGAACGCGATCTCGGAGCAGGCGACCCGCGTCGGCCAGCCCTACGTGAACCAGCGCTGGCTCGGCGGCCTCCTGACCAACTTCCAGACGGTCTCGAAGCGCCTCGCCCGCATGAAGGAGCTGGAGGAGCTCGACTTCGACGACACGTCGAAGAGCGGCTTCACCAAGAAGGAGCTCCTCATCAAGAAGCGCGAGCTCGACAAGCTGCACAAGTCGCTCGGCGGCATCCGCAACCTCTCGAAGACGCCGTCGGCCCTCTGGGTCGTCGACACCAAGAAGGAGCACCTCGCGATCGACGAGGCCAAGAAGCTGGGCATCCCGGTCATCGGCATCCTCGACACGAACTGCGACCCGGACGAGGTCCAGTACCCGATCCCGGGCAACGACGACGCGATCCGCTCGGTGAGCCTGCTCACCCGCATCGTCGCCGATGCCGCGGCCGAGGGCCTCATCCAGCGCCACCAGAAGCCCGAGGCCGAGGGCAACGTCTCCGCCGTCGAGCCGCTGGCCGAGTGGGAGCAGGAGCTGCTCTCCACCGGTGCGCCCGCCGCCGACGTGCAGGAGCCGAACGAGCAGGCCGGCGCGGAGACCGAGAAGGTCGCCGACGCCGATGCCGAGACCGCCGATGAGGCCGTCGTCGAGGCCGAGACCCCCGCCGCGGAGGAGGCCCCCGAGGCCGACGCCGCCGCGACCTCGACCGACGAGACCTCGACCGACGAGACCGCCACCGCCTGACACCCCGTTCCGTGACGGGGGTCGGACGCCGCACCCGCGGTCGTCCGGCCCCCGCTCGGTCGGTGCACGTTCACCACGAGTAAGAACCGCCGTCACCTCGGCGTGCTGGGCTCCTCCCGTGAGCCCGCCGCCGCGAGTGACGGCGCCACAGGGTTTCCGAACCAAGAGGAGTTCCGAGAACATGGCAAATTTCAGCCTCGCTGACGTCAAGACGCTGCGCGAGCAGCTCGGTACCGGCATGGTCGACACGAAGAACGCGCTCGTCGAGGCCGACGGCGACCTGGACAAGGCGGTCGAGATCCTCCGCCTCAAGGGCGCCAAGGGCAACGCGAAGCGCGCCGACCGCTCCACGAGCGAGGGCCTCGTCGCCGCCGCCGAGAAGGACGGCGTCGCCACGATGATCGAGCTCGCGTGCGAGACCGACTTCGTCGCCAAGGGCACGAAGTTCATCGCCCTCGCCGACGCCGTGCTCGCCGCGGTCGTCGCCGCCGGCTCCACCACGGTCGAGGAGGCCCTCGCGGCCCCCGCCGACGGCAAGACCGTCGCCGACCTCATCAACGACGAGGCCGCGATCCTCGGCGAGAAGGTGGAGCTGCGCCGCGTGGCCTCCGTCTCGGGCGAGCACTTCGCGATCTACCTCCACAAGACGAACAAGGACCTGCCCCCGCAGGTCGGCGTGGTCGTCGGCTACGCGGGTGAGGACGCCGAGACCGCGCGCTCCGTCGCCCAGCACATCTCGTTCGCGAACCCGTCCTACCTCTCGCGCGAGGACGTGCCGCAGTCCGAGGTCGACAACGAGCGCCGCATCGTCGAGGAGATCTCGCGCGGCGAGGGCAAGCCCGAGGCCGCCCTGCCGAAGATCATCGAGGGACGCGTGAACGCGTACTTCAAGCAGGTCGCCCTGCTCGACCAGGACTACGCGAAGGACAACAAGCTGTCCGTTAGCAAGGTCCTGAGCGACGCGGGCCTGACCGTGTCGGGCTTCGCCCGTTTCAAGGTCGGCGCCTAACAGCACTGCAGGAGGGAGTCCGGGTCGTTCAGTCGACCCGGGCTCCCTTCGCTCTGCCCGGGGCGGTCCCGGGCGTGGTCGCGGGGCCCGCTCCGCGCGGGATAGGTTTGTACGGGTCTACGGGAGGAAACGTCCATGACGGAGACGGATGCGATGACGACGGGCAAGCGCCGCAGGGTGCTTCTGAAGCTGTCGGGGGAGGCGTTCGGAGCCGGCACGCTCGGCGTGAACCCGGACGTGATCAGCGCCCTGGCGCGCGAGATCGCCGATGCCGCGACCGAGGTGGAGATCTCGGTGGTCGTCGGCGGCGGCAACTTCTTCCGCGGAGCCGAGCTCTCGCAGCGCGGCATGGACCGCGGCCGGGCCGACTACATGGGGATGCTGGGCACGGTGATGAACGCCCTCGCCCTCCAGGACTTCCTCGAGCAGGCGGGCGCCGAGACGCGCGTGCAGTCCGCGATCGCGATGACGCAGGTCGCGGAGCCCTACATCCCCCGCCGGGCGATCCGGCACATGGAGAAGGGCCGCGTCGTCATCTTCGGCGCCGGCGCCGGACTCCCGTACTTCTCGACCGACACGGTCGCCGCGCAGCGCGCGCTCGAGACGCACGCCGACGTGGTCCTCGTAGCCAAGAACGGCGTGGACGGCGTGTACGACGCCGACCCGCGGACGAACCCCGACGCGAAGAAGCTCGACGCGCTGACCTACCAGGAGGCGCTCCAGCGGGGCCTCAAGGTGGTCGACTCCACCGCGTTCAGCCTCTGCATGGACAACGGCATGCCGATGCAGGTCTTCGGCATGGAGCCCTCGGGCAACGTCGCGAAGGCCATCCGCGGCGCCGAGCTCGGCACGCTCGTCTCGAACTAGACTGACCACTTCCCTCTCTTAAGGAGCTCCCTGTGATCTCGGATGTACTGGCCGACGCGAAGACCAAGATGGGCAAGGCCGTCGAGGTCGCCAAGGAGGACTTCTCCACGGTCCGCACCGGACGCGCGAACCCCGGCATGTTCCAGAAGGTGCTGGTGAGCTACTACGGCACCCCGACGCCGCTGTCGCAGCTCGCCTCGATGCAGAACCAGGAGGCCCGCACGCTCGTCCTGACGCCCTACGACAAGGGCTCGCTGCGCGACATCGAGCAGGCCATCCGGGACATGCCGAACCTCGGCGCGAACCCGACCAACGACGGCACGATCATCCGCGTGACCCTGCCGGAGCTCACCGCCGAGCGCCGCAAGGAGTTCGTCAAGATCGTCCGCACCAAGGCCGAGGACGCCAAGATCGCGGTGCGCAACATCCGCCGCAAGGGCAAGGACGACCTCGACGCGCTGAAGGGCGACATCGGCGACGACGAGCTCGCCCGCGGCGAGAAGGAGCTCGAGGCGCTCACGAAGCAGCACGTCGACGCGATCGACGAGGCGCTCAAGCGCAAGGAATCCGAACTGCTCGAGGTGTAGCGGTGCCCGAGATCCCCGAAGGACCCGAGGGCGGCGAGAAGAGACCGTCTCCGCACGTCCCGGGTGCCCGGGGATCCCGGATGGTCACCCGCGACGCGCTGCGTGCGCGCGCCCAGCAGGGCCGGGCCGACGTCGAGCGCCAGCTCGAGGCGACCCGTGCCCAGCTCGAGGCGACGAACGACCGTCTCACCGCGCGCTCGGGCCGGAACCTCGTGTCGGCGACCGCGATCGGACTCCTCGGCGGCGGCGCGATGGTCGTCAGCCTCCTCCTGGTCAAGGAGCTCTTCATGGTGCTCGCGGGGGTGGTGGTGCTGCTCGCGGCGCTGGAGCTCTCGAACGCCCTGCGCCACGCCGGTCGCGACATCCCGCGCATCCCGACCGGGATCGTGGCGGTCGTCGCCGTGCCGGCCGCCTACTACGGCGGCCTCGGCGCCGCGTGGGCCACGGTCCTCGGCGGATCCGTCCTCGTCGGCCTCTGGCGGCTGGGGGAGCAGCTCTTCCGGCGCACCGCCTCCAGCCGGAGGGACCTCGCCCTCGACATCGGCCTCGGCGCGTTCGTCCAGGGCTACACGACCTTCCTCGGCGCCTTCGCGATCCGTCTCGTCGCCGAGCCCGGCGGCCAGCTCTGGGCGTTCGCGTTCCTGGTGCTCGTGATCGTCGTCGACACCGGCGCCTACGTGAGCGGACTCACCTGGGGCAAGCACCCGATGGCACCGCGGATCAGCCCGAAGAAGACCTGGGAGGGGTTCGCCGGTGCGGCCGTCGCGGGGATCGTCGTCGGCGTCCTGCTCGCCCTGCTGATGCTCGGCCAGCCCTGGTGGGTCGGTGCGGTGTTCGGGGCCGTGGTGCTGCTCACCGCGACGCTCGGCGACCTCGCCGAGTCGCTGATCAAGCGCGACATCGGCATCAAGGACATGAGCTCCTGGCTGCCCGGCCACGGAGGAGTCCTCGACCGGCTGGACTCGATCCTGCCGTCGGCCGCAGCAGCCTACGTGCTGTACTTCCTCTTCGCCCACTGAGCGCACGCCTCACCGGGGCGTGCCGATTCCGCTCCCGGCGCGCGGCTTGGCATGATGTCGGGATGACCGCTCCCTTCCCCCGAGCCCGCGAGTCCCGTCCCGGCTACGACACGGCCGAGGTCGACTCCTTCCTCGCGTCGGCGCGCGAGGCCTACTCGCAGCTCTCCGGGGGACCGGCGGACCTCCGCGCCGCCGACCTGCGCCACACCGCGTTCACCCTGCGCAAGGGCGGCTACTCCGCGCCCCACGTCGATGCGGCGCTCGAGCGCCTCGAGGACGCCTTCGCCCTGCGGGAGCGCCAGTACGCGATCGCGGCCCGGGGCGAGGAGGCGTGGCTCGCGGACGCGCGGTCGACCGCCCAGGAGATCGTGAACCGGCTGGCCCGCGCTCCCCGCGAGCGGTTCACCCGGGCCGGCGCTCTCACGACGGGCTACAACATCCGCCAGGTCGACGCCTTCGCCGACCGGATCTCCGGGTACTTCCGCGACGGATCGGTGCTGACCGTGGACGACGTGCGGACCGTCTCCTTCGCCCCGCAGCGCGGCGGGTACGCCGAGGCGCAGGTCGACCTGCTGCTCGACACGGTGGTCGATGTGATGCTGGCGGTCCGCTGACCGGAGCCGGATCTGCTGGCCGATCAGGTCATCGTCCGTTATGCTTTCGTAATCGTGGCTCAGCATCCTCAGACCTCCGTCGCCCACACGCCCGCGAACCGCACCAGCGGTCGCCCGGCGGTCCCGCACCAGACCCCGGTGCGGCGCTCCTGGGCTCGGATCCCGGTGACGGTGCTGGCCTTCACGGCGTCGATCGCGTTCGCCATGGTGAACGTCGTCGATCCGTCCAGCGGCGCGGTCGCCTCCCCTTACTACCAGGCCCCGGCGCGCTTCAACGGCGACTCCGCGCAGCGGCTCGTCGTCGCGGACGCCGTCGAGCGGACCGTCCAGCGCGACTCGTTCGGCGCCGAGGCGAAGCCGACGCCCACTCCGACCCCGACGCCCACTCCGACCGAGACTCAGACCGCTTCCGCGACCGTCGACGAGGAGGAGTCGGGCTCCGCCGAGGCCGAGACCGCCGCTCCCGTCCAGCGCGCCGCCGCTCCGGATCCCGGATCCGCGAAGGCGATCGCGTACGACATGATCGTGCAGCGCGGCTGGGCCGACAGCGAGTACGACTGCCTCGTCCTCCTCTGGAACCGCGAGTCCGGCTGGAACGTCTACGCCGAGAACAAGTCCAGCGGTGCCTACGGCATCCCGCAGGCACTCCCCGGCAGCAAGATGGCGTCGGCCGGCTCCGACTGGGCGACCAACGCGAGCACCCAGATCACCTGGGGCCTCGGCTACATCTCCGGCCGCTACGGCTCGCCCTGCGGTGCCTGGGCCCACTCCGAATCCGTCGGCTGGTACTGATCGTTCCCCTCCGCTCGGCACCGCGTCCGGCGGGCTGAAGCTCTCGCTACCCTGGTGCCGTGGATTACGCGCTGCTCGGGGTCGTCGGGATCATCACGGTCGTCACCGTCGCGCGGTTCTCGAGCCGCCTCGGGATCGCCGCACCGCTGCTCCTGGTCGTCATCGGGATCGGCGCGTCCTATCTCCCCGGGGTCCCGGACATCGAGGTCGAGCCTGAGCTGATCCTCGCGGGCGTGCTGCCGCCGCTGCTGTACTCGGCCGCGATCCAGGTGCCCCTCACCGACTTCCGGCGGAACCTGCGCTCGATCTTCGGGCTCTCGGTCCTCCTGGTCGTCGTGACCGCCCTCGTGGTCGGCGGCTTCCTCTACCTCGTGTTCCCCGATCTGAGCCTGCCCGCGGCGATCGCTCTGGGCGCCGTCGTGAGCCCGACCGACGCGGTGGCCGCGACCTCGATCGGCAAGAAGCTCGGACTCCCGCCCCGCCTGGTGACGGTGCTCGAGGGCGAGAGCCTCGTGAACGACGCGTCGGCGCTGGTGCTGCTGCGCGCCGCGACGGCTGCGGCGGCCGTGGTCGGCGCCTCCGTCACGACCGACGCGATCGACGTGGGCGAGGTGGGGGTCCTCTTCGTCTACTCCGTCCTGATGGCGATCGTCCTCGGACTGGTGATGGGCGTGCTCACCGTCTTCGTGCGCTCGAAGCTGCGGGACCCGGTGCTCGACACCGCCGTGTCCTTCGCCGTGCCGTTCCTGGCCTACATCCCGGCCGAGGAGCTGGGCGCGTCCGGGGTGCTCGCCGTCGTGGTCACCGGGATCTACACGGGGCACAACAGCGCGCGCTTCCTCTCGCCGCAGTCGCGGATCAGCGAGCGGGTGAACTGGCGGACGGCGCAGTTCCTGCTCGAGAACGGCGTCTTCCTGCTCATGGGCGCCGAGATCAAGGCGATCGTCTCCGGGGTCGTGGACCCGGGCGAGTTCGGAGTGGGCACCGCGGTGCTGCTGGGTCTGGCCACCGTGGTCATCCTGATCGTGTTGCGGGCCCTCTTCGTGTGGCCGCTGCTCCTGTGGCTGCGCAGCTCCGGTCGGCGGGCGGAGCGGATCAACCGGCGGCTGGCGGTGGGCCTCATGCGACTGCGCAACAGCGCCACCAGCGATGAGCGCTTCCGGCGGCGGCAGGTGAGAGCGGAGCGGCTCTACCTCCGGCGCGAGACCGACCTGGCCGCGACCGCGAGCGAGGCGTTCGGCTGGCGCGGCGGAGTCGTCCTGTCCTGGTCCGGGATGCGCGGCGTGGTCACGCTCGCCGCGGCCCAGTCGCTGCCGGACGAGACTCCCTACCGCTCCCAGCTGATCCTGATCGCCTTCACCGTCGCCGTCGTGACGCTGCTCCTGCAGGGTGCGACGCTCCCCGCGCTGATCCGGCTCACCGGCATCCAGGGCACCGACGGAGAGGCCGACCGCCGCGAGCTCGCGACGCTGCTCGACGAGGTCGCGGCCACGGGCATCCAGGCCCTCCCCGAGGCGGTGGCGGAGCTGCCCGACGGCGAGGCGGGCGAGCGCGTCCTCGAGCGCGTGCGCCGCGACACTCTGACCCGCTCGCAGGTGGCGTGGGAACAGGTCGGCCGCGCGGAGGATGCGCCCCTCGGCCCGCACGCGCAGTACCTGCGGCTGCGCCGAGCGGTCCTGCTCGCCGAGCGGGAGGCACTGCTGGACGCCCGGGGGCGCGGGGTCTACTCCTCGCGGACGCTGCGGCGGGCGCAGCTGATGCTCGACGCCGAGGAGACCCGGCTCGAGATGGACGACAGCTCCCACTGACGGGAGGGGCCCGGCGGCGGCCTCCTAGACTGGGGAGATGCCGCGCAGCAACAGACCCCGGGGCGGCCGCCGTGACGACGACGACGAGCAGCGCGACCTCTCGCAGATGCTCGCCGGCTTCCGGCGCACCGAGTCGCACGCCGGCCGGGAGTGGAACGTCCAGCCCGTCTCCGCAGCGCGGGCCGTGAAGAACTACCTCTGCCCGGGCTGCGGGCTCACCATCGACATCGGCCAGCCGCACCTGGTCACCTGGCGGGCCGACGGCGCGCTCGGCGACGCGGCCGACCTGGCCGGCCGCCGCCACTGGCACACGCACTGCTGGAGAATCCGAGGAGCACGATGACCCACGAGATCCGCGGAGGCGTCGTCCTCCCCGCCCGCCGCGAGGACGTCGAGCTGCACACCTCCGACGGCCTGACCCTGGTGGGGGAGCTCGCGCTGCCCCTGGAGCACGAGCCGGTCGCGACCCTGGTCACCCTGCATCCGCTGCCCACCCACGGCGGCTTCATGGACTCGCACATCCTGCGGAAGGCCGCCGCCCGGCTGCCCGCGCTCGCCGACCTGGCGGTCCTCCGCTTCAACACCCGCGGCACCGCGTCGCCGCGCGGCACGAGCGAGGGCGCGTTCGGACACGGCATCGAGGAGCGCGCCGACGTCGCCGCAGCCCTGGCCCTCGTCGCGGACCGCGGACTGCCGCACCCCTGGCTGGTCGGCTGGTCCTTCGGCACCGAGCTCGCGCTGAAGTGGGGGAGGGAGCACCCCGTCGAGGGAGCGATCCTGCTCTCGCCGCCGCTGCACCGCACGAGCGCGGAGGAGGTCGCCGCCTGGGGCGAGGACGGCCGCCCGCTCGTGGCGCTCGTCCCGGAGTTCGACGACTACCTGCGGCCGGAGGCGGCCGCCGAGCGCTTCGCGAGCGTGCCGCAGCTGGACCTCGTCGCCGTGGACGGCGGGAAGCACCTCTGGGTCGGCGAGGCGCAGACCCGGCGGGTCCTCGACGAGATCGTGCGCGTGGTCGCGCCCGCCTCGTCCCCGCTGCCGACGGAGTGGGCGGGCGAGCTCGGCTGAGCCCGCCCGCCCACCGACCGCCTAGCGGCCGGACGAGCCGCCGTCGGAGCCGTCGCCGTCAGAGCCGCTGCCGTCGGAGCCGTCGCCGTCGCTGTCGTCCGCGAGTCCGTCGATGTGGCCGATGAGCCCGCGCAGTCCGGACACGTAGCCGGCGATCGCGTCGCGCTCGGTGCGGATCTCGTCGAGGCGCCGCTCGGCGGTGTCCATCAGCTCGCGGCTGCGGCGCTCCGCGTCCGCGACGAGCTTCTGCGCCTGGTCGCGCGCGTCGTCGAGGAGGGCGTCGGAGTCGTCCTGGGCCTTCCGGCGCAGTCGCGTCGTGTCGTCGAGGGCGTCGCTGCGGAGGGCGTCCGCCTCGAGGCGCTTGTCGTTCGCGCGTCGGATGGCGTCGGCGAGCTGCAGGTTCGACTCGTCGAGGTAGCGCTGGGTCTGCGCGACGGCCTCCTGGTGGCGGAGCAGGTCGTCGCGGTCGGCCTCCTCGCGGCGCGCGGCGAGCTCGACCACCAGGTCGATCCGGGCCTGCTCGACCTCGCGCGAGAGCGCAGCGGCCTCGTCGGCGGACGCGGCGCGCAGGCCCGCCAGCTCGGCGTCGAGCACGGCGACGGCCTCGGCGCGCTCCTGGGTGAGCCGGGTGCGCTGGTCGGCGATCTCGCGCGCGCCCTCGGCGCGGACTGCGGCGACCTCGGCGTCGAGCGCGGCGCGGGTCGAGAGCACCTCGGCCTCGACTGCCGCGCGCGCCTGGGCGACCTCGGCCTCGACGGCCGCCCGGAGCCGGTCCACCTCGGAGGCGACCTCGGCCCGCAGGAGCTCGTTGGCCTGGGCGAGGCGGGCGGCCTCGGCGCGGGCGACCTCGATCTCGCGGGCGGCGACGGCGCGCATCTCCGCGGCCTCGCGCTCGGCCTCGGAGCGGATCGCGGCGGCCTCGCGCTTCGCGGTGGCGCGGGTCTCGGCGGCCTCGGTCGCCACGGTGCCGCGGATCGCGGCGGCCTCGCGGACGGCGTCCTGCGTCATCACGTCGCGGTCGTCGGCGGCCTTGCCGAGCGTCGCCGCGGCCTGCGCCTCGGACTCGTCGCGGGTCCGGTCAGCACGGCGGCGCGCCTCGGTCACCAGGCGCTCGGCCTCGTCGCGCGCCTCCTGGAGGATGCGGTCGCCGTCGTCGCGGGTGGATCGGCGGAGGGCGGAGGCGTCGTTCTCGGCCTGGGCGATGATCCGCTCGGACTGCTCCTCGGCCACGCGCAGGGTGTGCTCGAGCTTGGCGCCCAGGCCGGCGTAGGTGGGAGTGCCGACCTGCTGCAGCTCCTTCTCGAGGCCCTCGATCCGGGAGGAGAGGCGCTTCACCTCGCGGCCGCTCTCGGCCGCCTGGGTGTTCGAGTGGATGAGCTCGCGGCGCAGGCCCTGGACGGCCTTGTCGACCTCGTCCCGGTCGTAGCCACGGAACACCTGGGTGAATTCGGCCTCGTCGTTCGCCACGTCGTCTCCTTCAGAGCAGGACCGCGGTGGGGCTCGCGGCACTGGGAAAGTGTATTCAGCAGGGAGTCCGCGGCCGGGGCGACACCCGCACCGCGCGCCGCTCCGGCCGCACTCTCGGCTTCTCCCGGGCATCGGAGCGAGGGCATCGGCTATCGTGGACTGTCTTTGTCTGTTGCCGTCGCGCCCCGGTCCGGCTGCGTACCCCGAGCCGGCCCCGGCCGTCACCCCGATCCGGCAACGCAGGAGGAGTTCTTTCGTGCGGTTCGTCTTCGCCATCATCGCCACCGTCATCGCTGCCGCGATGATCGTGCTCGGCATCGGTCAGCGGACGGTCTGGGCTCCTCCGGAGTCCCTCACCGCCGAGACCGCGCTCGACTCCTCCGCTCCCTACGCGGTGATCGACGGCAGCACCCTGGGCGCCAACCCGGGACGCCAGACGATCACGGTCGAGGGCAGCGGCGACCTCGTCGTCGCCTACGCCCGGACCTCCGACGTGCTGGGCTGGGTGGGCGGCTCGAGCTACGACGCCATCGGCTACGAGCGCGCCGACGACACCCTCACCTCCGCGGAGGAGACGGGGGAGCGCGTCCAGCTCTCCTCCGACGTCGAGACCGCCGACGCGGCGGTCGTCGATCCGCGCGGCTCCGACCTCTGGCTCGAGGAGTTCGAGGGGAGCGGGAGCGTGACCCTGGCGCTCGACGTGCCGGAGGACGTCTCCATCCTCATCGCGAGCGACGGCACCGCGCCGGCAGCCGACTCCGTGCGCGTCAGCTGGCCCGTGGACACCGCGACGCCCCTCGCCGGCCCGCTGCTGCTCGGAGGAGCCGTGTTCCTCCTCCTCGGCCTCGTCCTCTACATCTGGGCCTTCGTCCACCTGCGCCGTCAGCACGGCCCGCGCCGGAAGGGACCGCAGGGTCGGATCCCCCGCGGTGCCCGCCGCCCCCGGCCGCGTGCCGGGATCCAGGCCTCCACGGCGTCGCCGGCGCCTTCGCGCCGCCGGGCCGCCCTGGTGCTGCCCGTCGTCCTCGGGACGACGGTCCTCCTCTCCGGCTGCAGCTCCGACTACTGGCCTGATCTCGCCGCGGGCGCGAACGAGGCGCCGACCGCGTCCGCCACGGCGACCGCGGGGGCAGAGCCGGTCTCGGCCGAGCCGACCCCCGTGGTCACCACGCAGCAGGCGGAGGCCGTCGTCGCCCAGGTCGCCGATGTCGCGTCGCGCGCCGACGCCGCCCGGGACGCCGGGATCCTGGCCGAGCGCTTCCAGGGCGAGGCGCTCACCGAGCGCACCACGAACTACGACGTCGTCGCCAAGGGCGGGACGATCGACCCGCCGCAGACGATCCCGGCCTCCCCGGTGAGCCTGGTGCTCCCGCAGGACACGGAGTCGTGGCCGCGCCTGGTCACCGCCGTCGTGCAGAACTCGACGGACACCACCCAGGCCCCGATCGCGCTGATGATGAGCCAGGCGAGCCCGCGCGTCGACTACAAGGTCGACTACGCCATCTCGCTCGAGGCCAACGCGCGCATCCCCGACGTCGCGCCCGTCACCGTCGGCACGTCGATCGTGGCGCCCGACTCGCGCCTGATGAAGCTCGCCCCGCAGACCGTCGGCTCCGCGTACGCGGACGTGCTCGCCAACGGCGACTCGAGCCAGTACGCCGAGCTCTTCGCGGCCGACGGCGACACCCTCCGGGGGCAGGTCGGCGTCGACAAGAAGAACGCCGACCGCGAGGCGCTGCCGGACACCGCCTCGATCGAGTTCTCGAACGCCGCCGGCACGTCGCCGACGATCGCGCTCGCGACGAACGACTCGGGGGCCCTCGTCGCGGCGAGCATCGCCGAGACGTCGACCGTCCGCCCCACTGCCGAGGGCTCGACCGTCTCGACCTCCGGCGCCTCGCAGACCCTGCTGGGCACGGACAAGTCGACGACCGGCATCGAGACCACCTACGGATACCAACTGCTGTTCTACGTACCGCCCGTCGGATCGGAGGAGAAGATCGTGATGCTCGGATGGAGCCAGGGACTCGTCTCGGTGGTGCAGCTGCCGTGAGCACCGTCCCGCCCCTGCCCGGAAACCTCCGCGGCGCCGTCGACCTCTCGTCGCTGGTGAACCGCCGCACCCCGTCCGCCGCCTCCGCCGGCGCCCCGGCCGCGCCCGCCGCTCCCGGAGGCGCGCCCGGCGCGAATCCGCTGCTGCTGACCGCCGGCGACGCCGAGTTCGACCAGGTGGTCCAGCTCTCGTCGCGCGTGCCGGTGATCGTCGACCTGCGCGGCTCCTGGTCGGACCAGAGCCAGAGCATGACCGCGCTGCTCGAGAAGGTCGTCGTCTCGTACGCCGGCGCGTTCGTGCTCGTCGGGGTCGACGTGGAGTCGAGCCCGCAGCTGGCGCAGGCGTTCCAGGTGCAGTCCGTGCCGACGGTCGCCGCGATCATCGGCGGCCGCCCGGTGCCCCTGTTCAGCGGCCTCGTCGCCGAGGAGCAGCTGCGCGACCTGCTCGAGCAGGTCCTCCAGCTCGCCGCTCAGAACGGTGTGACGGGCACGGTGCCGGTGGAGGGAGCCGCTCCCGCCGAGGGCGCGGAGCCCGAGACGGAGCCGCTGCCGCCGCACCACCAGGAAGCCTACGACGCGATCGACCGGGGCGACTACGCCGCGGCGATCACCGAGTACGAGACCGCCATCGCGCAGAACCCGCGCGACGACCTCGCGGTCGCCGGTCTCGCTCAGGTGCGGCTGCTGGCCCGCCTCCAGGGCCGCACGCTCGACGACATCCGCTCGACCGCCGCGGCGGAGCCGTCGAACCTCGACGCGCAGCTCGCCGTCGCCGACCTCGACGTCTCGGGTGGCCACGTCGAGGACGCCTTCGACCGGCTGCTCTCGATGTTCCCGCGCCTCGACGCCGAGGGGAAGGCCGCCGTCCGGGCTCGTCTCCTGGAGCTCTTCGAGATCGTCGGTCAGACCGACCCGCGCGTCAACAAGGCTCGGGCCCGGCTCACCGGCCTGCTCTACTGACGCTGGCTGGAACGCCGAGAGGCCGCCCGCTCGCGACGATCGTCGCGGCGGGCGGCCTCTTCCGTGCGGGGACCGATCAGTCGGCGGGTCGCAGGTAGAGCACGGCCAGCGGGGGCAGGACCAGCTCGGCGGAAGCCGGGCGGCCGGCCCACGGCTCCTCGCGAGCCTCGACCGCTCCGAAGTTCCCGACTCCGCTGCCGCCGTAGATCTCGGCGTCCGTGTTGACGAGCTCCTCCCAGCGGCCGGCCGTGGGCAGGCTCACGCGGTAGCCGTGCACGGGCGAACCCGAGAAGTTGGCGATGACGGCGATCGGGCGACCCTCGCTGTCCTTGCGCAGGAACGAGACGACGTTGGCCGCCGCCGCGCCGCCGTCGATCCACTCGAAGCCCGACTGCTCGTGGTCGAGCTCCCAGAGCGACGGCGAGTCGCGGTACACGCGGTTCAGCTGACCGACGAGGCTCCAGAGACCGCGGTGGCTCGGCTGATCGAGGATCCACCAGTCCAGGCCCCGCTCCTCGCTCCACTCGGAGTACTGGCCGAACTCCTGGCCCATGAAGAGCAGCTGCTTGCCGGGATGGGCCCACATGAAGGCGAGGTAGGCGCGCACGTTCGCGAGCTGCTGCCAGTGGTCGCCCGGCATCTTCTGGATCAGCGAGCCCTTGCCGTGCACGACCTCGTCGTGGCTGATCGGCAGGACGAACTTCTCGCTGAAGGCGTAGACGAACGAGAAGGTGATCTCGCCCAGGTGGTACTGGCGCCAGAGCGGGTCGTTCGCCATGTAGTCGAGCGAGTCGTGCATCCAGCCCATGTTCCACTTGAGCCCGAAGCCGAGGCCGCCGGAGCTGGTGGGCTGGGTGACGCCGGGCCAGCTCGTCGACTCCTCGGCGATCATCATGATGCCGGGGTGCAGCTTGTAGGCCGTGGCGTTGACCTCCTGGAGGAAGCTGATCGCCTCGAGGTGCTCGCGTCCGCCGTACTGGTTCGGCAGCCACTCGCCCTCCTTGCGGGAGTAGTCGAGGTAAAGCATCGAGGCGACGGCGTCCACGCGCAGGGCGTCGACGTGGAACTCCTCGAGCCAGAACAGGGCGTTCGCGACGAGGAAGTTGCGCACCTGGGTGTGCCCGAAGTCGAAGACGTAGGTGCCCCAGTCCATCTGCTCGCCGCGGCGCCAGTCCGGGTGCTCGTAGAGCGGCTCGCCGTCGAAGCGGGCGAGGGCGAAGTCGTCCTTGGGGAAGTGCCCGGGCACCCAGTCGACGATGACGCCGATGCCGGCCTGGTGCAGACGGTCGATCAGGTACTTGAGGTCGTCGGCCGTGCCGAAGCGGCTCGAGGCGGCGTAGTAGCCGGTGACCTGGTAGCCCCAGGAGCCGCCGAACGGGTGCTCGGCGAGCGGCATGAACTCCACGTGCGTGAAGCCGAGCTCGGTGACGTACTCGATCAGCGGGTCCGCGAGGTCGCGGTAGCCCAGTCCCGGACGCCAGGAGCCGAGGTGCATCTCGTAGACGCTGAGCGGCTGCGTGTGCGGATCGACCGAGGCTCGCTTCTCCATCCAGCCGGAGTCGCCCCACTGGTGGTGCGAGACGGGGACCTTCGAGGCGGTCGCAGGCGGCACCTCCGTGGCGCGGGCCATCGGGTCGGCCTTGCGGACCCAGTGGCCGTCGCGCGAGAGCAGGTCGAACTTGTAGGAGGCTCCGGGCTCGACGCCCGGGACGAAGATCTCCCAGACCCCGGTCGTCCCGAGGTTGCGGAGGGAGTGGCCCTCGCCGTTCCAGTCGTTGAAGTCGCCGACGACCCGAGCGGCCTGGGCGTGCGGGGCCCAGACGGCGAAGCTCGTGCCCCAGACCCCCTCGTACTCGCGGTGGCGGGCACCGAGCGCCTCCCAGAGACGCTCGTGGCGGCCCTCGCCGATGAGGTAGAGGTCGAAGTCGCCGACCGTCTTCGAGAACCGGTAGGGGTCCTCCGCGGTCCACTCGCCGCCGCCGCCGTAGCGGGCCTCGACCGTGTACGCCTGCGGACCGAGGACGTGGAAGCCCTGCCAGATCCCGTCGCTGAGGTGGCTCAGCTCGACGCGGGCGCCGGTGGCGAGCACCACGGCGACCTTCTCGGCGAGCGGGCGGCGCACGCGGACGACCGTCACCGGGTCGGAGACGCCGGGGGCCGCGACGAGGTGCTGGCCCAGGACGTCGTGGGGGAGCGCGTTGCTGCCGGTGGCGAGCTGCTGCAGCACCCACTCCGGGATGTCGGGCAGCGCGATCGCCGCGGTGCCGTCGACGGGGCCCGAAGCGGTCGCGGGGTCCGCGGTCGTCTCGGCGGGGTCCGCGGTCGTCTCGGCGGGGCCGGCGGTCGTCTCGACGGGAGCGGCGCTGTCGGCTGCGACGGAATCGGCGGCGT
Organism: Rathayibacter sp. AY1F2; assembly: GCF_002930885.1. Classification (NCBI taxonomy): domain Bacteria; kingdom Bacillati; phylum Actinomycetota; class Actinomycetes; order Micrococcales; family Microbacteriaceae; genus Rathayibacter; species Rathayibacter sp. AY1F2. The sequence continues at coordinate 67,759 of NZ_PSVG01000012.1, forward strand.
CCGTGTCGTCGGGCAGGTCGCCCTCGGCCCCGCTGCCGACCGGAGCGGACTCCGCGTCGTCGGCGTCGCGCTCGACGGTCACGGCGTCGTCGCCCGCGACCGGCTGAGGCGCCTCCGGGACCGTCTCGACCGCGTAGCTGCGCGCGTTCTCGCCGTCCGCTCCGGGGTGCTGTCGTGCGTCGGACGCCGCGTCGGCGACGTGCGCGCCGTGGCCGGAGGTGGTCGCCGAGCTGGTGCCCGTCGTGGGGACCGTCTCGGCGTGCGCGCCGAGGCCCGCCTCCGCGGCCGGGCTCGTGTCCTCGGGGGTGGTTCCGCTCATCGCTCGTCCGCCTTCACGCTCAGGATGTGCACGGGCTCGACGAACGAGTCGAGCCGCACGTAGTCGTCGCTGCCCCAGGTCCAGACGGCGCCGGTGATCAGGTCCTCGACCTCGAAGGTCGCGCTCCAGTCGAGCCCGATCGCGGGCAGGTCGAGGTGGACCGTGGTCTCGCGGGCCGAGTGCGGGTCGGTGTTGACGACGACGATGATCGTGTCGTCGGTCCCGGTGCCCGTGAACGCGGCCTGCAGGTGCTTGGAGTAGACGAGGATCGCGTCGTCGTCGCTGCCGTGCACGTGCAGGTTCCGCAGCTGCCCGAGCGCGGGGTGCGAGCGCCGGATCTCGTTGAGACGCGTGATGTACGGCGCCAGCGAGCGGCCCGACTCCTCGGCGCCGGCCCAGTCGCGCGTCTTGTACTCGTACTTCTCGTTGTCGATGTTCTCCTCGGCGCCGGGGCGAGCGACGTTCTCGACCAGTTCGTAGCCGGCGTAGACCCCCCACAGCGGCGACGCGGTCGCGGCCAGGGCCGCCCGCACCTTGTACGCCGAGCGGCCGCCGTACTGGAGGTACTCGGTGAGGATGTCCGGAGTGTTCACGAAGAGGTTCGGCCGCATGTAGTCGGCCGTCTCGTGGGAGATGCTCGTGAAGAACTCGCCGAGCTCCTCCTTGGTGTTGCGCCAGGTGAAGTACGAGTACGACTGCTGGAAGCCGACCTTGCCGAGTGCGCGCATGATCGCGGGGCGGGTGAACGCCTCCGCGAGGAAGACGACCTCGGGGTGCTCGGCGTTGACCTCGTGGATGATCCACTCCCAGAAGTCGAGCGGCTTCGTGTGGGGGTTGTCGACGCGGAAGATCCGCACGCCCAGGTCGATCCAGTGCCGCAGGACCCGCAGCGACTCCTGACGGATGCCGTCGGGGTCGTTGTCGAAGTTGATCGGGTAGATGTCCTGGTACTTCTTCGGCGGGTTCTCGGCGTAGGCGATCGAGCCGTCGGGGAGCGTCGTGAACCACTCGGGGTGGCTGGTGACCCAGGGATGGTCGGGCGAGGCCTGCAGGGCGAAGTCGAGGGCGAGCTCGAGGCCCGCGGCCTCGACCGCGGCGTGGAAGGCGCGGAAGTCGTCCTCGGTGCCGAGGTCCGGGTGGATCGCGTCGTGGCCGCCCTCGGCCGAGCCGATCGCCCACGGCGAGCCGGGGTCGTTCTCGCCGGCGTCGAGCGTGTTGTTCGGGCCCTTGCGGAAGGAGCGGCCGATGGGGTGGATCGGCGGCAGGTAGAGCACGTCGAAGCCCATCGCGGCCACAGCGGGGAGGCGGTCGATCGCGGTGCGGAAGGATCCGCTGGTCACGGTCCCGTCCTCGTGGCGCACGGCGCCCTCGGAGCGGGGGAAGAACTCGTACCAGGCGCCGACGCCGGCGCGGGTGCGCTCGACGTGGACGGTGCGCGGCTCCGAGACGCTGGTGAGGCTCATCACCGGGCGGGCGTCGAGCGCGCCGTGGACGGCGGGATCGGTCGCCGCGGCGAGGCGCTCCTCGGCGCTCAGCGTGGTGTCGCCGACGCGGGCGGCGGTGTCGGAGAGCAGGCTGCGCTCGCCCTCGGGCCGCGAGGAGTCGTCGGCGCCGCTGCGCAGCAGGCCCTCGCCGATGGCGAAGGTGACGTCGATGTCCAGGCCGGCCGGGATCTTGACCTCGGCCGTGTGGAGCCAGGTCGCCCAGTCGTCGGCGTAGGCGCGGATGCGGTAGCTCCAGTCGCCCTCCTCGTCGAGGGCCGCGAGGCGCCCGTAGCGGTCGGTGCCGGTCGCGAGGAGCGACATGCGGTGCTCCGACTCGGCCCCGGACGGCGAGCTCAGCAGGAGGTCGACGCCGATGAGGTCGTGCCCCTCGCGGAAGGCCGTGGCGGCGAAGGGGACGACCTCGCCGACGAACGCCTTCGCGGGCCAGCGGTCGTCCTCGAGCCGCGGCTGCGGGTCGATGATCGGCAGGCGCTCGGCGCGGACGCGGTAGCCGCTCCCGGTCGTCGCGGGCGCCGGCGACGCGTCGGGTGCGTCCGCGGTCACCGGGGCGGCCGGAGCACTGTCGGCCGCGGGGGGAGCAGGAGTCGCCTCGGGGGCGGCAGCGGGCGCCGGAGCGGCCGTCTCGGGAGGCGCCGACGCCTCCTGGGGTGCGCGTCCGCGACCCGCTCGCCGTGCGTCCTTGCCGTTCTGAGCCTTGCCGAAAGGTATCTGAGCCACGTCACGACAGTAGCGACCGGCGGCGGCTCGCACACGACGGTTGCGCCCGCGCTCGGGCCTGTGCAAACGGACCCGGGGAGCGCGTGCCGGAGGGTCGCGGCGGGTCCGCGTCCCGCCGATCCGCGGTGGTCGGGGTCCGCTAGGGTGACCGAGCGCGACCGCCCCGGTGCTCCGCGACCGGGCGCTCCGGGGTCCGCAGAGAGTCGAGGGGTGCCGTGAAGGCGATCCGCCGCTTCATCGTCCGCTCCGTCCTCCCGCCCGAGCTCTCGGCTCTGGGCGATCTGGCGGGCAATCTCCGCTGGGCCTGGCACGAGCCCGCCCGGCGCTTGTTCGAGCGGGTCGATCCGGAGCTGTGGCGGCGCGGGGGAGCGGACCCCACCGCTCTGCTCGGAGCAGTGAGCCCCGAGCGCCTCGCCGAGCTGGCGGGGGACCAGGGCTTCGTCGACGAGGCGTGGCGCCTCCGCGACGAGCTGGAGCGCTACCGCACCGAGCCGCGGTGGTACCAGTCGCTGCCGGAGTCCGCCCCGCGCTCGATCGCCTACTTCTCGCCGGAGTTCGGCATCGCGGCGGCGCTGCCCCAGTACTCCGGCGGACTCGGCATCCTCGCGGGCGACCACCTGAAGGCCTCCTCGGACCTGGGCGTGCCGCTCACCGGCGTGGGCCTCTTCTACCGGTCGGGCTACTTCTCGCAGAAGCTCTCCGCCGACGGCTGGCAGCTCGAGTCCTACCCCTCGCTCGATCCCGACGGGCTGCCGCTGCGCGTCGTCCGTCTCGCCGACGGCTCGCCCGCCCGCATCGTGCTGGCGCTCCCCGAGGGACGCGCGCTCTACGCCCGGGTCTGGCGCGCGGAGGTCGGCCGGGTGACCCTCCTCCTGCTCGACACCGACATCCCCGAGAACGAGGACTCGCTCCGCTCCGTCACCGACCGCCTCTACGGCGGCGGGGGCGAGCACCGCCTGCTGCAGGAGCTGCTGCTGGGCATCGGCGGGGTCCGCGCGCTCGAGCTCTGGGCCGAGGTCTCGGGCGGCGTCCTCCCGGAGGTGTTCCACACGAACGAGGGGCACGCCGGCTTCCAGGGGCTCGAGCGCATCTCCGGCCTGATCGGCGCGGGCCTGGACTTCGACCAGGCTCTCCAGGTGGTGCGGGCGAGCACGGTCTTCACCACGCACACTCCGGTGCCGGCGGGCATCGACCGCTTCGACCGCGGGATGATCGAGGAGTACTTCTCCACGGAGCTGCTCCCGGGCGTGCAGGTCGAGGACGTGCTCGCGCTGGGCGCCGAGCCGGGGGACTCCGGGACGGCGTTCAACATGGCGTACATGGGCCTGCGGCTCGCGCAGCGCTCCAACGGCGTCTCGACGCTGCACGGCGAGGTCAGCCGATCGATGTTCTCGAGCCTCTGGCCCGGCTTCGAGACGGCGGAGGTGCCGATCGGCTCGGTGACGAACGGCGTCCACGCGGCCACCTGGACCGATCCGATCCTCCGGCGGCTCGCGGAGGAGCGGCTCGGCACCGACGACACGACGCGGGCCGACTGGGCCTCGGGTGCGCTCGGCGACACCGAGCTGTGGGCCGCGCGCCGGGCGATGCGGGAGCAGCTGGTGCGGGACGCCCGCCGCCGGGCCGCCCGCTCCTGGCGCGAGCAGAACCCGGGCGGCCTCCCGCCGGCCTGGCTCGACGAGCTGCTGGACCCGGACGTGCTCACCATCGGCTTCGCGCGGCGGGTGCCGACCTACAAGCGGCTGACCCTGATGCTCCACGACCCCGAGCGTCTGCGCGCGCTGCTCACCCACCCGCAGCACCCGATCCAGATCGTCATCGCGGGCAAGTCCCACCCGGCCGACGAGGAGGGGAAGCGCCTGATCCAGCGGCTCGTCCGCTTCGCGCAGGAGCCGGACGTGCGCCGCAGGATCGTCTTCCTGCCGGACTACGACATCGCGATGGCGCAGCTGCTCTACCCGGGCACCGACGTCTGGCTCAACAACCCGCTGCGCCCGCTCGAGGCGTGCGGCACCTCGGGGATGAAGGCGGCGCTCAACGGCTCGCTCAACCTCTCGATCCTCGACGGCTGGTGGAACGAGTACTTCGACGGCGAGAACGGCTGGGCGATCCCCTCCTCCGACCGCGCGCTCGACCCGGAGGCCCGCGACACGCTCGAGGCCGAGGCGCTCTACGAGCTGCTCGAGACCGAGGTCGTGCCGCGCTACTACGAGCGCGATCACGACGGCGTGCCCCGGCGGTGGGTGCGGTCGATCCGGCACACCCTCGCGACCCTCTCGCCCGAGCTCTCCGCCGAGCGGATGGTGCGCCAGTACGTCGAGGCGCTCTACTCGCCGGCCGCCGAGGCCGGGCGCGCCGTCGCCGCCGACCACTTCGAGCCGGCCAAGGAGCTGGCGACCTGGAAGCGGCGGGTCCGCGCCGGCTGGCCCGGGGTCGCGGTCGCGTCCGTCGAGTCCGGCGGGATCGACGCGGTGCCCCAGCGCGGGGACCGGCTCGCCGTGCGGGCGGGCGTGCGCCTGGGCGAGCTCTCGCCGGCGGACGTCTCGGTCGAGGTCGTCTACGGGACGACGTCCGCTGACGGCTCGCTCACCGAGGTCCGCCACCACGAGCTCGAGGTGGTCGAGGAGTCGGGTGCCGTGGTGCCGGCCGACGCGGTCGGGCGCGTGCCCTACGCCGGAGTGGTCACCCTCGACCGCAGCGGCTCCTTCGGCTACACCGTCCGCGTCGTGCCGCGGCATCCCCTCCTGGCCCGCTCCGCCGAGCTGGGACTGGCCGCCGCCGCCGGCTGACCCCGCCCGGTCCCTCTCCGCGAGATGCCGCTCCGGTGCGCCTTCCTCGGCGTCTCGCGGACCGGAGTGGGATCTCGCGGGAGGAGGACGGCGCATCGAGCGAAACGGCGCCCGGAGGAGGACGGCGAGGGATCGGGGGTCAGCGCGCGATGTCGGCGAGGAGGGCGGCCGTCGCGGCGACGAGGTCGGCGGGGGTGAGCTCGATGTCGAAGCCCCGGCGCCCGCCCGACACGAGCACCGTGTCGTGGAGCTCGACGGTCTCGTCGATCACGGTGCGATGCCGCGTCCTCTGCCCGAGCGGCGAGATGCCGCCGAGCACGTAGCCGGTCCGGCGCTGGGCCAGCACGGGGTCGGCCATCGCCGCCCGCCTGCCTCCGACCGCGGCCGCGAGCTCCTTCAGCCCGAGGGAGCCGGTGACGGGCACGACGCCCACCACGAGCTCGCCGTCCACATCGACCATCAGGGTCTTGAACACGCGCTCCGGCTCGACGCCGAGCGCCTCGGCCGCCTCGAGCCCGTAGCGCGTCGTGGCCGGGTCGTGCCGGTACTGGCGGGGAGTGAAGGGGACGCCCGCCGCCGTCAGCGCGACGGTCGCCGGGGTCCCCGGCCCGCTCCGCGCCATCAGGCGTCCTGCTCGGCCGCCGGCCCGTGCGCGGCGAAGAGCTGCATCGAGGTGCCGGCCACGCGGATGACCTGCCCCGGCTCGAACGACTCGCCGTGCTCCAGCGGCTCCGGCTCCTCGCTGTTCCACAGGCGCGTGTAGCCGGTGACCCCCTCGCCGTCGGCGAGCACGACCGTGGTGTCCTGCTCGACGCCGTGCACCACCAGCAGGACGCGGTCCGGCTCGCCCTCGACCGGCGTCGAGGCGGCGAGGTACTGCAGCGTCCGGTTGGCGGCGGAGGTCCAGTCGTGCTCGCTCATCCCGCGCCCGTGGGCGTCGAACCACGTCATGGTCGTGGCGCCCGGCTCGCTCGCGTCGCCGCTGCCGTAGCGGGAGGGACGCAGCGCCGGGTGCTCACGCCGCAGGCGCAGCAGGGTGCGCGTGTGCGCGCGGAGCGCGAGCTGCCAGTCGGCCAGGCCCTCCCAGCGCACCCAGGTCAGGTCCGAGTCCTGGCAGTAGGCGTTGTTGTTGCCGCGCTGGCTGCGCCCGGTCTCGTCGCCCGCCGTGATCATCGGCACGCCGGCCGACAGCAGCAGGGTGCCGAGAAGGTTCCGCATCGCCTTGCGCCGCGCCAGCGTGATCCGCTCGTCGGTGGTGGGGCCCTCGAAGCCGTGGTTGAAGGAGCGGTTGGTGTCGGCTCCGTCGCGGTTCGACTCGCCGTTGCCGATGTTGTGCTTGACGTTGTACGAGACCAGGTCCGCCAGCGTGAAGCCGTCGTGCGCGGTGACGAAGTTGACCGACGCGAGGGGGCCCCGCTCCGCCGAGAACGTGTTGGACGAGCCCGAGAGCCGGGTCGCGAAGCCGCCGATGCCGACGGGGGCCGTGCCGGCGCGGCGGGCGTAGTCGATGTCCGAGAGCCAGAAGTTGCGGGCGCGGTCGCGGTAGCGGTCGTTCCACTCCGACCACCCGGCCGGGAAGTTCCCGGTCTGCCAGCCGCCCATCCCCACGTCCCAGGGCTCGGCGATCATCTTCACGCCGGCCAGCGCCGGATCCTCGACCGCGGCCCGCAGCAGCGGGTGGTCGCTCCGGAAGTGCGCGATCTCGTCCCGGCCGAGGGTCGCGGCCAGGTCGAGCCGGAAGCCGTCGATCCCGACCTCGCCCGACCAGTAGCGCATCGAGTCCAACGCGAGGCGCTGCGCCGCGGGCCGGCCGAAGTCGATCGTGTTCCCGCAGCCGGTGACGTCCACGTAGTGGCCCTCGGGCGTCTGGCGGTACCAGCCGGCGTCGTCGATCCCGCGCAGGCTCGACATCGGCCCGCCCGGCCCCTCCTCGGCGGTGTGGTTGTAGACCACGTCCAGGATCACCTCGAGGCCGGCCTCGTGCAGGAGCTTCACCATCCCCTTGAACTCGCGGAGCACCGCGGTCGGTCCGCCGCGCTGCGCGGTGGAGGAGGCGTACGCGGCGTGCGGGGCGAAGAAGTTCAGCGTGTTGTAGCCCCAGTAGTTGGTCAGCCCCTGCCGCAGCAGGCGCTGCTCCGACACGAACGCGTGCACGGGCAGCAGCTCGACCGCCGTCACGCCCAGATCGAGCAGCGCCGAGACCGTCGACTCGTGCGCCAGGCCGGCGTAGGTGCCGCGCAGCTCCACGGGCAGCGCCGGGTTCAGCCGGGTCAGCCCCTTCACATGCGCCTCGTAGATCACGGTGCGGTCCATCGGGGTGCCGGGCCGGGAGGAGGAGCCCCAGTCGAACGCGTCGTCCACGACGACCGAGCGCCACTCGTTCTCCGCCACCCGGTGCAGGCCGCGGGAGTACGGCTCCAGCAGGGCCCGGCGGGGGTCGAAGCGGTGCCGGGGGCCCGTGGGTCCGTCGACGCGCAGGGCGTAGCGGCGGCCGGGGGCCAGCAGATCGGAGCGCGCGGACCAGACCGCGGCGTCGTCGCGCGCCAGCGGGACCGTGCGGGTCACCCAGGTCGGATCCTTCTCGTCGTACAGCAGCAGATCGACGGCGCTCGCGCTCTCGGACCAGACCCGCAGCTCACCGCCCTGATCGTCCACGGTCACGCCGAGCCGGGCCAGGGGATCGTGAGAGGTCATGCGACTTACAGTAGTGACGGGCACCGGCTCCCTCCGTGCCCCCGACGCGGGACGAAGGGCTGCTGTGATCTACCTCGACCACGCCGCGACCACCCCGCTGCGCGCCTCGGCGCTCGCCGCGTTCGCGGAGGCGTCCGCCCACGGCGGCAATCCCTCCTCCGTCCACGGCTCCGGCCAGGAGGCGCGCCGCCGGCTGGAGGACGCCCGGTCGGCGCTCGCCGGGGTGCTCGGCTGCGAGCCGATCGAGGTGATCCTCACCGCCGGCGGCACCGAGGCGGTCAACCTCGGGATCAAGGGCCTCTACTGGCAGCGCCGGAGCGAGGACCCGGCTCGCGTCCGGGTCCTGGTCGCCGAGGGGGAGCACCACGCGACGCTCGACTCGGCCGCCTGGCTCGCCGAGCACGAGGGCGCCGTCCTCGAGTGGCTGCCTCTCGACGACGAGGGCACCCTGCGGCCGGAGGCGCTCGCCGCGGCGCTGGAGGAGGACCCCGGCTCGGTCGCCCTGGTCACGGTGCTCTGGGTCAACAACGAGATCGGGACGATCAATCCGATCGCCGAGCTGGCGGCGGCGTGCGCCCGCGCCGGCGTCCCCCTCCACGTCGACGCGGTCGCCGCCCTCGGGCACGTGCCGCTGCGGATCGCCGAGATCCGCCGCGCCTCCGGCTCCGGGCGCGGCGCGGGACTGGCCGCCGTCAGCGTCTCGGGTCACAAGGTCGGCGGCCCGATCGCGACCGGTGCGCTCGTGCTCGCCCGCGACGCCCGCGTGATCCCGGTGCTGCACGGAGGCGGACAGCAGCGGGGCGTCCGCTCCGGCACCCAGGACGTGCCCGGCGCCGCGGCCTTCGCCGCCGCCGCGGTCGAGGCGGACGCCGAGCTGTCGGCGGAGGCGCAGCGCCTTGCCGCCCTGCGCGACCGGCTCGTCGCGGGCGTCCTCGCCGCCGTGCCGGGGGCGACCCTGACCGGGCCCGCCCTCGACTCCGGACGCCGGGTCGCCAACAACGCGCACCTCGCCTTCCCCGGTGCGCAGGGCGACTCCCTCCTCTTCCTCCTCGACACCGCGGGCGTCTCCGTCTCGACCGGGTCCGCCTGCACGGCGGGGATCCCGGAGCCCTCGCACGTGGTCCTCGCGCTCGGCCGGAGCGAGGAGGAGGCCCGCGGGGTGCTCCGGATGACGCTCGGCCACACCTCGACCGACGCGGACGTCGACGCCCTCCTGGCCGCGCTGCCCGCCGCCTACGCCCGCGCCGCCCGAGCCGGACTCTCGAGCCGCGCGGTGCTGCCCGCCTGAACCCCTGCCGGCCGCGCCCGCGGGAAACGTAGACTCGCACGGTGAAGGTTCTGGCGGCGATGAGCGGTGGAGTGGACTCGGCGGTGGCCGCGGCCCGCGCGGTGGAGGCGGGGCACGATGTGGTGGGCGTGCACCTCGCCCTGAGCAGGATGCCCGGCACGCTGCGCACCGGCAGCCGGGGGTGCTGCACGATCGAGGACTCGATGGACGCGCAGCGCGCCGCGAACGTCCTCGGCATCCCGTACTACGTGTGGGACTTCTCCGAACGGTTCAAGCTGGACGTCGTCGACGACTTCGTCGCCGAGTACTCGGTGGGCCGCACCCCGAACCCCTGCATGCGCTGCAACGAGCGGATCAAGTTCGCCGCCCTGCTCGAGAAGGCTCTCGACCTCGGCTTCGACGCGGTCTGCACCGGCCACTACGCCTCCCTCCGCACCGCCGCCGACGGCTCCCCGGAGCTCCACCGCGCGAGCGACGAGGCGAAGGACCAGTCCTACGTCCTCGGCGTGCTGACGGAGCAGCAGCTGCGGCACTCGATGTTCCCGCTCGGCTCCACGCCGTCCAAGGCGATCGTGCGCGCGGAGGCGGCGGAGCGGGGCCTCAGCGTCGCGAGCAAGCCCGACAGCTACGACATCTGCTTCATCCCCGACGGCGACACCCGCGGCTGGCTCGCCGAGCGCGTCGCCCCCGAGACCGGAGCGGTCGTCGATCGGGACGGCGCGGTGGTCGGCTCCCACGAGGGCGCTCACGGGTACACGGTGGGCCAGCGCCGGGGCCTGCACCTCGGCGTCCCCGCGCCCGACGGCCGGCCGCGCTTCGTCCTGGAGGTGCGGCCGGTGAGCAACGAGGTCGTCGTCGGTCCGCGCGAGGCGCTGCGCATCGGCGAGATCGCCGGCGAGCGGTTCACCTGGGCGGGCGCCGCTCCCGAGGACGTGGACGCGCCCTTCCGCTGCGACGTCCAGATCCGCGCGCACGCCGACCCGGTCCCCGCCTCCGCGGTGGTGTCGCACGTCGATGGCAGGGTGGAGCTCGTGATCACTCCGGACTCGCCGCTCGACGGCGTCGCCCCCGGCCAGACGGCCGTCGTCTACCTCGGCACCCGCGTGCTGGGCCAGTGCACGATCGACCGCACGGTCGCGGCCGACGCCGCGGTGCTCCGGTGAGCGCCGTCGAGCCCGCCGCCCGCGTCGAGGAGCTGCGGGCGCGGATCCGGTCGGCGAGCGACGACTACTACGCGGCCGACTCCTCGCCGCTGTCCGACGCCGAGTACGACGCCCTGGTGCGCGAGCTCGCCGCGCTCGAGGCCGAGCACCCCGAGCTCGCCGCCGAGGACTCGCCGACGCGGACCGTCGGCGGGATCGTCGGAGCGGGCCTCGCCCCGATCGACCACGCCGAGCGGATGCTCTCCCTCGACAACGTGTTCTCGGCCGAGGAGCTGCGCGAGTGGTGCGAGAAGACGGTGGCCTCGGCCGACCGCCCCGTCGCCTGGCTCACGGAGCTCAAGATCGACGGGCTCGCGATCTCCCTCCACTACGAGGACGGCCGCCTCGTCACGGCGGCGACCCGCGGTGACGGCCGCACCGGCGAGGACGTCACCGTCAACGCCCTCCGCGTCGCGGGCATCCCCGAGCGCCTCTCCGGCGAGGGCCACCCGGCACTCGTCGAGGTCCGCGGCGAGGTCTTCATCCCCGTGGCCGCCTTCGCCGAGCTGAACGCCCTCCAGGAGACGCTTCGCGACGAGGCGGTCGAGGAGGCGCGGACCCGCTGGTCGTCCCGCCCGCCCGCCACCCGAGGCGTCTTCGAGGAGGAGAAGGCGCGCACGAGCGCACTGCGGCGCTTCCCGACCTTCGCCAACCCGCGGAACGCGGCGAGCGGCGGCCTCCGCCAGCAGCTCGACAAGAAGTCGGGTCTCGACCTGCGCGCCGGCGAGGCGCGCGTCGGCTCCCTCGCGCTCTACGTGCACGGCATCGGCGCCTGGCCGGACCCGCCTGTCGCGTCCCAGTCCGAGGTCTACGGGCTCCTCTCCTCCTGGGGACTGCCGGTCAGCGGCCACAACCGCGTCTCGGCCTTGGTGGAGGAGGTGCTCGCCTTCGTCGACCGCTACGGCCGCGAGCGGCACTCGGTCGAGCACGAGATCGACGGCGTGGTCGTGAAGGTGGACGAGCTCGAGCTGCACGACGAGCTCGGCGCCACCAGCCGGGCGCCGCGCTGGGCGATCGCCTACAAGTACCCGCCCGAGGAGGTCCACACGAAGCTCCTCGACATCGTCGTGAGCGTCGGGCGCACCGGCCGCGCGACGCCGTTCGCCCAGATGACCAAGGTGAAGGTCGCGGGGTCCGAGGTGCGCCAGGCCACGCTGCACAACGCCGACGTGGTCAAGGCCAAGGGCGTGCTCATCGGCGACACGGTCGTGCTGCGGAAGGCCGGGGACGTCATCCCCGAGGTGCTCGGCCCGGTGGTGGAGCTCCGCGACGGCTCCGAGCGCGAGTTCGTGATGCCGACGCAGTGCCCCGAGTGCGGCACCACGCTCGCTCCGGCCAAGGAGGGCGACGTCGACCTGCGCTGCCCCAACGCGGAGTCCTGCCCCGCGCAGGTCCGCGGGCGCGTCGAGCACATGGGCAGCCGCGGCGCGCTCGACATCGAGGCGCTCGGCGAGGTCAGCGCCGCCGCCCTGACCCAGCCCCTGGTGCCCGCCGAGCCGCCGCTGCGGACCGAGGCCGGCCTGTTCGAGCTCACGGTGGCCGATCTCTTCCCGATCGAGGTCGTCGTCCGCGACTCCGAGACGGGTCTGCAGAAGCTCGACGCGAAGGGCGATCCGAAGGTCGTCACGCCCTTCAAGCGCAAGCGGCAGCTCGCCAAGGACGGCGCCTTCGACCCGGAGGCGGGAGCCTTCGCGGGGGACGCGGCCTCCGTGCCCTCCACCAACGCCCTCCGGCTGATCGAGAACATCGAGCGGGCGAAGACCAAGGAGCTGTGGCGTCTGCTGGTCTCGCTCAGCATCCGGCACGTCGGCCCGGTCGCCGCGCGCGCGCTGGCGGGCTACTTCGGCTCGCTCGACGCGATCCGCGGGGCGAGCCGCGACGAGCTCGCCGCGGTCGACGGGGTGGGCGGGATCATCGCCGACGCCCTGATCGCCTGGTTCGAGGTCGACTGGCACGTCGAGATCGTCGACCGCTGGGCCGCGGCCGGAGTGCGCTTCGCCACGCCCGGCCACCCCGGTCCCGGTGCCGCGGACGCCGCCGGCGGGGTGCTCGCGGGTCTCACGGTCGTGGCAACCGGCAGCCTGGAGGGGTACTCCCGCGAGGGGGCGCAGGAGGCCATCCTCGCGGCCGGCGGCAAGGCCGGCTCGAGCGTCTCCAAGAAGACCGACTACGTCGCCGCCGGTCCCGGCGCCGGCAGCAAGCTCGGCAAGGCCGAGGCCCTGGGGCTCCGGATCATCACCGCGGCCGAGTTCCACCTCCTGGTGACGGAGGGACCGGACGCGATCGCACTGCCGGAGGAGGCGTCCGCCGACGCTCCGGAGGAGGCCGCCGCCGGCCCGGACGGGGACGTCGCCGGCGCATCGCGCTCCGACGCCTCGCCGGAGGACGACGCCGTGCCGGACACCGACGCCGTCCCGGACGCGGCCGCCCCGAGCACGGAGGAGCCGACCGGGCCCGATGCCTGACGCGGGCGGCGGGGAGCGGCGTGCGTTCCTGCGCCGCTCCCTCGCCGACGCAGCGTCGCTCGCGCTCGACGCCGCGGTTAGGCCCACCCCCGCCGAGCGCCGGACCGCCGAGGTGCTGGGCCGGATCGACCACCTGGTCGTGCTCTCCTTCGCCGGCCGCAGCCGCGACCAGGTCCTCGGCGCGCTCGACGATCCGGACGGTCCGGTGTTCACCGGTGATACGGACGCCGTGATGACCGCGCCCGGCCCGGACGATCCTCCGGGCGCGCGCTTCGCCCCCGAGATGCTGCCGGTGCACGCGCTCCTCGCCACGGCCTTCGCCCGGGCCGACCACTGGCGCGCCGACGGCCGCGATCCGCTGCCGGCGGCCCTGCGCGCGGCCCGGGAGACCGGCACCGGCTGGGCTCTCGCGGTCGACGAGCGGCAGGGCGTCTCGATCACGCTCCTCGCCGATCCGGAGTGGCCCCACCGCGATCCGGGCGCCGCCGGCTCCCGCGGCGGGCGCCTCCTTCCCATCGACGCGCTGGCCGCCGAGGCCGCAGCCGGCACCCTGCCTCCGCTCGTCCTGGTCGAGCCGCGGTCCCTCGTCGATCCGGCCGACTTCGCCGACGCCGCAGCCGCCGGCACCGATCGATCCGCCGATGCGCGCCTCGCGGAGCAGCTGCTGCACGTCGTGTTCGACGCCGTCCGCGACGCGGAGCGGGCAGGGCGGCGGATGCTGCTCCTCGTCACCGCGCGGGGGAGCGCGGAGCGGCCCGGCACGGTGCCGGCGCTCGTGATCGCCTCGGCCGTCCCCTCGGGTGCACGGATCGGCGTGCCGCTCGGTCCGGAGACTCCCGCGCAGCTCGTCCGCGCCCGGGCGGGCGTGCGCCGGGCCCTCGTCGATCCGCAGGTCCGTGAGCTGGCCGCACTCCTCAGCGGTCCCGACCGGTCCCTCGCGCGCTGGCCCCGCACGGCGCCCGCGTTCGCGCCGCCCGCGCCGGTCGGGCGCCGCCTCCGCGACGCGGCCCGCCGCGCGCACGTCGACCCCGAGCCGGAGTCGGGACTGCTCGCCCGCGTTCGAGCCGCCGTCCCGGGCGCGTCGCTACACTCCGAGCAGGCGCAGGCGGCGCAGGAGAGGCGGCGGAGATGACCAGCGAGCGGACTCCCTCGGAGCACGACGACGGAGCTCCCCGCTCCCGCTCGCGCCGCCGCTTCCTGGCCGGCACCGCCGCCGCCGGAGTCGGAGCCGGAGCCCTCGCCGGTGGCGCGATCGGCGCGGCCGTCGCCTCCGGCCCCCGCCGCGAGGAGGAGCCGCGACTGCCCGCCCGCACGGAGCCGGGATTCGACCACGTCGTCGTGATCATGTTCGAGAACCGCTCCTTCGACAACGTCCTCGGCCGCCTCTACGGACCGGACGACCTGCCCGCGGGCGAGAGCTTCGAGGGCCTCCTCCCCGACGAGCGGACGAACACCAGCGCCGGGGGACTGACCGTCGGCACGCACGTCTACGAGGGCGCCACCGACTCCGTGATGCGCCAGCCCGACCCGGACCCGGGCGAGGAGTACCCGCACGTCAACACTCAGCTCTTCGGCACGGTGGATCCGCCCGAGAACGCCGGCCGCACCGTCGGCGCCATGACCGCGCCATTCAACGCGCCCGCCGACGCCTCCGCCCCGACGATGAGCGGCTTCCTCGAGGACTACGTCCAGCACCTGAGGGTGATGAAGAAGGGGCAGGAGCCCACGGCGGAGGAGGCGCGGACGATCATGGGCGGCTTCTCGCCGGAGATGCTGCCCGTCTTCTCCACCCTCGCCCGCGAGTTCGCCGTCTTCGACCAGTGGTTCTGCGCCGTCCCCTCCCAGACCTTCTGCAACCGGTCCTTCCTGCACGCGTCGACCTCGCACGGCTTCGTCACCAACAAGCAGGGCGGCGGCTACGAGAAGTGGCTCGCGGACGACCTGGCCGACGCGCCGACGGTGTTCAACCGCCTCGAGGAGGCGGGGAGGACCTGGCGCGTCTACTTCGACGCGCTGCAGGTGGTCTCGTACACCGGGTTCCTGCACGCGCCGGTGCTCGAGAAGTACTGGAAGACCCACTTCTCGACGATGGACCGGTTCTACGCCGACGTGGAGAACGGCGAGCTGCCCGACTACGCCTTCCTCGAGCCGCGGCTCGTCTTCGACCACAACGACATGCACCCGCCGACCGGGGTCCTGCACGAGGACGAGGTCGACGGCACGCCCGTCTACGACAGCGCGCTGTCCGACGTCCGCGCCGGCGAGCTGCTGCTGCACCAGGTGTACTCGGCGATCCGGGAGAGCGCGAGCACGACCGGCTCGAACGCGGTGAACACGCTGCTGCTGGCGACCTTCGACGAGCACGGCGGCCTCTACGACCACGTCCCCCCGCCGTCGGCGACTCCGCCGGGCGACGGCCGCGAGGGCGAGATGGGCTTCGCCTTCGACCGGCTCGGCTGCCGCGTGCCGGCGATCGCCGTCTCGGCGTACACGAGGGCCGGCACGATCGTGCACGACGAGCTGCACCACGGCGCGGTGATCCGGACCCTCAGCGCCCTGCACGGCCTCGAGCCGCTGACCGCTCGCGACGCCTCCGCCCCCGACCTCTTCGGGGTGCTGACCCTCGACGAGCCGCGGCAGATCGGCGACTGGCCGACCACGGTGCCGCAGTACCTGCCCCCGAACCCCGAGGCGGCGCCCGCGCATCCGGCGCACGTGAACCGCGACAAGCCGCTGAGCCCGCCCGCCGTCGGCCTGATGGGCCTGCTGCTGGCCCGGTACGGCGAGCCCGGCGAGGACCTGCCGACCACCTACGAGGGGGCGTACAACGCACTCCTGAAGCACGGCTCCAGCCTCTTCGGCGGCTCCTGACGGTCGGGCGGCGCGGGCGGAGGCGGTGCGGGCGCGCCGAGTAGACTGGCGGCCGGAAAACCCCCCCGAACCACCAGACGGAGACGCATGTCCGAGATCACGGCCGACACGGTCGCCCATCTGGCCCAGCTGGCCAGGATCGACCTCACTTCCGACGAGATCGGGAGCCTCACCAGGGAGCTCGGCCAGATCGTCGACTCCGTGCGCGCGGTCCAGGCCGTCGCCACGCCCGAGGTGCCGGCGACCAGCCACCCGATCCCGCTCGAGAACGTCTTCCGGCCCGACGTGGTCGGCGAGACCCTCACGCTCGAGCAGGCGCTCTCCGGCGCGCCCGAGCACGACGGCAGCCGCTTCCAGGTCTCCGCGATCCTGGGGGAGGAGCAGTGAGCGCGCACGGCGACGAGCTCGTCCGCCTCAGCGCGTCCGCCCTCTCCGAGAAGCTGGCCGACGGCTCGGTCTCCTCGGTCGAGGCCACCCGCGCCCACCTCGAGCGCATCGACGCGGTCGACGGAGCGGTCCACGCCTTCCTCCACGTCGCGCGCGAGGGCGCGGTCGCGTCCGCCGAGGCGATCGACCGCCGGCGCGCCGACGGCGAGTCGCTGCACCCCCTCGCCGGAGTGCCTCTCGCGGTCAAGGACGTCATCGTCACGAACGACATGCCGACCACGAGCGGCTCCCGCATCCTCGAGGGCTGGCGCCC
The DNA here is from genome assembly GCF_002930885.1 of Rathayibacter sp. AY1F2. NCBI lineage: Bacteria > Bacillati > Actinomycetota > Actinomycetes > Micrococcales > Microbacteriaceae > Rathayibacter > Rathayibacter sp. AY1F2. Next base: position 84,309 of record NZ_PSVG01000012.1, read on the forward strand.
GCCCTACGACGCGACCGTCATGCGCAAGGTCCGCGAGGCCGGGCTGGTCCCGATCGGCAAGACCAACATGGACGAGTTCGCGATGGGCTCGACCACCGAGCGCAGCGCCTACGGCCCCACCCACAACCCGTGGGACCTCGACCGCATCCCCGGCGGCTCCGGCGGCGGGTCCGCCGCGGCCGTCGCGAGCTACGAGGCGCCCCTGGCCCTCGGCTCCGACACCGGGGGATCGATCCGCCAGCCCGCGCACGTGACCGGCACCGTCGGCGTGAAGCCGACCTACGGCGGCGTGTCCCGCTACGGAGCGATCGCGCTCGCCTCGAGCCTCGACCAGATCGGCCCCGTCTCCCGGACGGTCCTCGACTCCGCGCTGCTGCACGACGTCATCGCGGGCCACGACCCGCGCGACTCGACGTCGCTGCGCGACTCCTGGCCCTCCTTCGCCGACGCGGTGCGCCGCGCCGACGTGACGGGCCTCCGGATCGGCGTGGTCAAGGAGCTCGACGGCGGCGAGGGCTTCCAGCCCGGCGTGCTGGCGCGCTTCCACGAGGCGCTCGAGATCCTTCAGGGCGCCGGAGCCGAGGTCGTCGAGGTGAGCCTCCCGAGCGTCGAGCACGCGGTCGCCGCCTACTACCTGATCCTCCCCGCGGAGGCCTCCAGCAACCTCGCCAAGTTCGACTCGGTCCGGTTCGGCCTCCGGGTCACGCCGGAGGGCGGCGGCACGGTCGAGCAGGTCATGTCCGCGACCCGCGAGCAGGGCTTCGGCCCCGAGGTCAAGCGCCGGATCATCCTCGGCACCTACGCCCTCTCGGCCGGCTACTACGACGCCTACTACGGCAGCGCGCAGAAGGTCCGGACCCTGGTGCAGCGGGACTTCGACGCGGCCTTCGCGGACGTCGACGTGATCGCCTCGCCGACGGCACCGACGACCGCCTACCGCCTCGGCGAGAAGCTCGACGACCCGCTGGCGATGTACCGCGGCGACGTCGCGACCATCCCGGCGAACCTGGCCGGCATCCCCGGCATCTCCGTCCCCGCCGGCCTCGCCGACGAGGACGGGCTGCCCGTCGGCATCCAGTTCCTCGCTCCCGCCCGGGAGGACGTGCGCCTCTACACCGTGGGCGCCGCGCTCGAGGCGCTGCTCGAGGAGAAGTGGGGCCGCCCGCTCCTCGCGCAGGCCCCCGACCTGACCCACTCCGTGCTCTCCGCGACCGAGGAAGGTGCCGTCTGATGGCCTCCGCGCACACGTCCGCTCCCGAGCTGATGGACTACGACGAGGTCTTCGAGACCTTCGAGCCGGTGCTCGGCTTCGAGGTGCACGTCGAGCTCAACACGAAGACCAAGATGTTCTCGGACGCGCCGAACGAGTTCGGGTCCGAGCCCAACACGAACGTGACCCCGGTCGACCTCGGCCTCCCGGGCTCGCTGCCGGTCGTGAACGAGCAAGCCGTCCGCTACTCGATCAGCCTCGGCCTCGCCCTGGGCTGCTCGATCGCCCCGTCCAGCCGCTTCGCGCGCAAGAACTACTTCTATCCGGACCTGGCGAAGAACTACCAGATCTCGCAGTTCGACGAGCCGATCGCCTTCGAGGGCTCGGTCGAGATCGAGCTGGCCGACGGCTCGCTCGTGCAGATCCCGATCGAGCGCGCGCACATGGAGGAGGACGCCGGCAAGCTCACGCACGTCGGCGGCGCCACCGGCCGCATCCAGGGCGCCGAGTACTCGCTCGTGGACTACAACCGCGCGGGGGTCCCGCTCGTGGAGATCGTCACGAAGCCCATCTACGGCGCGGGGAAGAGCGCGCCCGAGTACGCGAAGGCCTACGTCGCGATGATCCGCGACATCGTGCTGGCGCTCGGCATCTCGGACGCCAAGATGGAGCGCGGCAACCTGCGCTGCGACGCGAACGTCTCGCTCCGCCCGATCGGCCAGGAGAAGCTCGGAACCCGCACCGAGACCAAGAACGTCAACTCGCTCCGCTCGGTCGAGCGCGCCGTCCGCTACGAGATCCAGCGCCAGGCGGCGATCCTCGCCGCGGGCGGCACGATCACGCAGGAGACGCGCCACTGGCACGAGGACACCGGCCGCACCTCCGCGGGCCGGCCCAAGAGCGACGCCGACGACTACCGCTACTTCCCGGAGCCCGACCTGCTCCCGGTCGTGCCGAGCCCCGAGCTGATCGAGGAGCTGCGCGCCGCGCTCCCCGAGAAGCCCGCCGACCGCCGTCGCCGCCTCAAGCAGGAGTGGGGCTTCACCGACCTCGAGTTCCAGGACGTCGCCAACAGCGGCCTGCTGGTCGAGATCACCGAGACCGTCTCCGCGGGAGCCGCTCCGCAGGCGGCCCGCAAGTGGTGGACCGGGGAGATCGCGCGCCTCGCGAACGCGGCGGGCGAGGACCCGGCCTCCCTGGTCACCCCGGCCCAGGTCGCCGAGCTCGCCGGTCTGATCGAGAGCGGCACGCTGACCGACCGCCTCGCCCGCGAGGTCCTCCAGGGCGTCATCGCCGGGGAGGGCACCCCGCAGGAGGTCGTCGACGCCCGTGGACTCGCGGTCGTCTCGGACGACGGAGCGCTCATCGAGGCGATCGACGCGGCACTGGCCTCGCAGCCCGACGTGCTCGCGAAGATCCGCGACGGCAAGGTGCAGGCCGCCGGTGCCGTGATCGGTGCCGTGATGAAGGCCATGAAGGGGCAGGCCGACGCCGCCCGCGTCCGCGAGCTCGTCCTGGAGCGCGCGGCCGGCTGAGCCGGTGCGCGGGGAGGTGCGGTCATGAGCGGTGGAACCGGCGACGCGCCCCTTCCCGCGCGGCTCGAGCTGCCGGCAGGCGCCCTCCTGCGTCCTCTCGTCTCCAGCGACGCGGACCTCCTGCACGCGGTGATCGGCGAGCAGCGACCGTGGCTCGCGGCTCTCCTCCGCGGGGACGATCCGGCCGCCCTGCCGTCGGCGTCCCTCGGCGACGACGTGCGCGGTCTCCTGCGCCTCGAGGAGGAGTCGCGTGCGGGCAGAGCGCACGCGTTCCTGCTCGTCGGCCCGGACCGCACCGAGGCGCTGGGCGCTCTGAGCGTCCGGCCCGGCGGCGGCGACTCCGCCGAGGCCTCCTGGTGGGTCGTCCCCGCCGTCCGGGGCTCGCGGCTCGAGGAGGAGCTCGACGCCTACGCGCGCCGCTGGCTCCAGCAGCACTGGCCTTTCGACACGGTCACCACGCCCGACAACCACCCCGACGATCCCGCCTCCCTGGCCGGGGCGAACATCGTGGCGCTCGTGCCCGCCGCGCCGGAGCGCACCGCCCTCCCCGACACCGACGCCGCCTCGGCGGCGCTCCTCTGGGCGGAGTACCGCTCCGCGCATCCGGGAGTCGACGAGGCGCTCCCGCCGGTCGAGGCGTTCGGCGACAGCACGGCGATGGCGGACGAGCTGCTGGGCCTCGTGCGGCGCGGAGTGAAGACGGCCACGGCGTCCCTCGCCGAGGAGGGGGCGCCCGTCGCGGGTGACCACTGGATCGTCTGCGACGGCGCGGGAGCGGCGCGTGTCGTCCTCGTGACGGACGAGGTGCGGACCGGTCCGCTCGACTCCGTCGACGACGCGTTCGCCTGGGCCGAGGGCGAGGGGGACCGCACGCGCGCCTCCTGGCTCGACGGCCACCGCCGCTACTTCGCCCGCGTCTCACCGGGCGGCATCGGCGACGTGGTCTTCGAGCGCTTCCACGTGGTCTGGCCGGAGGCCGACGCCGAGCGCGCCGCCGCCTTCGCCCGCTCGGTCGGAGCGTTCCGGCCCGAGGAGCTCGACGGGACTCCCTCGCAGACCTAGGGGGTTTCCCGGATGCCCCGCTCAGGCGCCCTGCGCCAGAGTGGAGTCATGGCTACTCTCGTGCGCCCCCGTCGGGGCAGGATCATCGCCGGCGTCTGTGCCGGTCTCGCCCGCCGATTCGGCTGGAGCCCCTTCGTGGTGCGTCTCCTGTTCGTGCTCTCGTGCCTCCTCCCGGGGCCGCAGATCATCGCCTACCTCGTGATGTGGGTGGTCATCCCGAAGCAGAAGTGACCGAGGCCCCCGCTCCGAGCAGCCTCTGAGAGAACGCTCAGCACCCGGAGCGACGAGGGGCCTACGGTGGCGGTGTGCGTCCGTCGGGCGCCGAGGAGGAGATCATGGGATTCCTGGACCGACTGCTGGGCCGCGACGAGCAGCCCGAGAGCGCACGCCGCTCGACGTACGCGCCGCCGCAGGCCGCGGACCGCAGGCCCGAGTACGGCTCCCCTCCGGCGACGTCTCCGCGCACCGACGATGAGCGTGCCATCGAGCGCTACCGCTATCTCCTCCGCACCGCGCCGCCCGAGGCGATCGAGCAGGTGCACCGCGAGGCCTTCGAGCAGCTGACCCCGGAGCAGCGCCAGCAGGTCTTCCGAGAGCTCAGCGAGGGGGCCCCTGTCGGCGACGCGCCGAAGGACGACGATCCCCGCACGCTCGCCCAGTCCGCCACGAGGAGCGAGCTGCGCCAGCCCGGATTCATGGAGCGGCGCTTCTCCGGCGGCGGAGGCATGGGCTTCGGCGGCGTCCTCGCCTCCTCGATGCTCGGCACGATCGCCGGGTTCGCGATCGGCTCGGCCATCGCGGGCGCGTTCCTCCCCGACGCGGGAGGCGACTACGCCGGCGGTGACGGCGGGGGAGACGCCTCGGCCGACGGCGGAGCGGTTTCGGGAGGTGCGGACGCCTCCGGTGCGGACGCCGGAGACGGCGGCGGCTGGGGCGACTCCGGCAGCGGCGACTTCGGTGGCGGAGGCGACTTCGGCGGGGGCGGCGACTTCGGAGGCGGCGACTTCGGCTTCTAGCCTCGTTGCAGAGGGCCCCCGATCACGGACAGTGGTCGTGGGCCCTCGCTCGTTCCGGGCTAGTCCTCGTCGGTCAGCATCGCCTTCACCTGGCGGCGGAGGACCTTGCCGATCATGCTCCGCGGCAGCTCGTCGACGACGGTGATCCGCTTGGGCACCTTGTAGGGCGTCAGCGCCTCCCGGACGGCCTTGCGGGCGGCTGCGACGTCGAGCTGCGCGCCCGGCTCCAGGACGACCGCCGCCGCCACGGACTCGCCGCTGCGCGGATCGGGCAGGCCGACCACCGCCACCTCCTTGATCTCGGGCAGGCGGAGCAGCACCTCCTCCACCTCGGACGGCGAGACGTTGAAGCCGCCCGTGATCACGAGCTCCTTGATCCGGTCGACGATGCGCACGAAGCCGTCCTCGTCGATCGTCGCGATGTCGCCGGTGCGGAACCAGCCGTCGCCGGTGAAGGTCGCCGCCGTCTCGTCGGGCTTGCGGTGGTAGCCCCGGAACACCTGCGGACCGCGCACGACCAGCTCGCCCTGCTCGCCGGTCGCCACCTCCGTGTCGGGATCCTCGGGGTCGACGATCCGCACGTCGGTGCCGGGCAGCGGAAGCCCGACCGTCCCGGCGCGTCGCGTCGGACCGACCGGGTTGGCCATCAGGACCGGAGAGGTCTCCGAGAGGCCGTAGCCCTCGACGAGCGTGCCTCCGGTCAGCGCCTCGAACGACTCGACCAGCGCCGGGTCGAGCGGCATCGCGCCGGAGATGGCGATCTCGATGCCGCGGAGGGAGACGCCCCGCTGCTGCGCGCTGCGCGCCAGGCGCTCCGCGATCGGCGGAACGGCCGGGAGGAAGGTGGCGGGGTGCTTCTTGACGACCTTCAGCACCAGCTCCGGGTCGAACTTCGGGAACAGCACCAGGCGCGCGCCCATGCTCATCGCGAAGGTGAGGCAGAGCGTCAGCCCGTAGGCGTGGAACATGGGGAGCACCGCGTAGACCACGCAGTCGCCGCGGCGGACCGTCGGCACCCAGGCGCGCGACTGGGCGGCGTTCGCCGTCAGGTTCGCGTGGGTCAGCTCGGCGCCCTTGGGCGTGCCGGTCGTGCCGCTCGTGTACTGGATGACCGCGAGGTCCTCCGCGACCGGGCGCGGGTGCGCCGGGTCGATCCGCCGGCGCAGCAGCGTCTCCCAGTCGATCGCGCCGCGGACCGGCCCGGTCAGCGCGGCGCGCGACTCCCGAGCCTTCTTCAGCGGCAGGCGGAGGGCTGCGCGCATCGAGGCGGGCATCGCGCGGGTGAGGTCGACGGCGACGACGGTCTCGACGCCGAGATCGGCCGGGAGGTCCTGCACCGTCGGCACGACGCGGTTCCAGGCGATCGCGACACGAGCGCCGTGGTCCTCGAACTGGTGGCGCAGCTCGCGCGGGGTGTAGAGCGGGTTGTGCTCGACCACCACGGCGCCGAGCCGGAGGACGGCGTAGAAGGCGACGACGTGCTGCGGGCAGTTCGGGAGGACGAGGGCGACAGGATCGCCCGCGCGGACGCCCAGGCGGCGGAGGCCCTCTGCGGCCCGCTCCACCTCGTCGGCGAGCTGGGAGTAGCTGGTCGAACGGCCGAAGAACTCGAGCGCGACCTGGTGGGGATACCGCTCGGCCGACTCGGTGACGATGTCGACGAGCGAGCCGGTCGGGAGCTCGAGCTCCGTCGGCACGCCGGGCGCGTAGCTGCGGATCCAGGGGCGGGGCGTCTCCCTCCGCGGCATCGAGATCGCCATCTCCGGCGCGATGCCGCTCGACCC
>NZ_PSVG01000013.1:0-85047 GCF_002930885.1 Rathayibacter sp. AY1F2
GCCTCGGCCCGCGCGCGCTTCTTCTTCGACGAGGCCATGCTCAGAAGATCATCGGGCGGTCGTCGTCGAGGGTCGTCTCGAGGTCGAGGTCGACCACCACCGGGACGTGGTCGCTCGGGGCGTCGCCCTTGCGCTCGTCGCGGTGGATCGAGGCGCCGGTGACGAGGTCGCCGAACGCGGGGGAGCCGAGCACGAAGTCGATCCTCAGCCCCTCGTTGCGCGGGAAGCGGAGCTGCTTGTAGTCCCAGTAGGTGTAGCCCTCGGGCACGAGCGGGCGGACGACGTCGCGCAGGCCCGCGTCCTCGAAGGCGGCGAAGGCGGCGCGCTCGGGGATCGAGACGTGCGTGGATCCGGGGCCGAGGCTCGGATCGCCCACGTCGCTGTCGAGCGGCGCGACGTTCCAGTCGCCGACCAGGGCGAGCGGCAGGTCGGGCTCGGCGGCCAGCCACTCGCGGGTGCTCGCCTCGAGGGCCGCGAGCCACTCGAGCTTGTAGAGGTAGTGCGGGTCGTCGACCGCGCGGCCGTTCGGGACGTAGAGGCTCCAGACGCGCACGCCGTCGACCGTCGCGCCGATCGCGCGGGCCTCGAGCGGGTAGGAGCCGTCGGCCGCCGCCTCCTTCGCGAAGCCGGGCATGCCCGGGAAGCCGACCTGCACGTCCTCCATCGGCAGGCGCGAGGCGATGCCGACGCCGTTCCACTGGCTGAGCCCGACCATCTCGGCGTGGTACCCGGCGTCGGCGAAGGCCTCGTGCGGGAACTGCTCGGGCTTGCACTTGAGCTCCTGCATGGCGAGGACGTCCACGTCCTCGCGCACGAGCCAGTCGACGACGCGGCCGGTGCGGGCCCGGATGGAGTTCACGTTCCAGGTGGCGATGCGCATCCTGGAAGTGTAGGAGCCGCCGCCGACACGTCTCCTGCGCGTCCTCCGCGCGTCCCGGCGGCCGCGGGCCGGGGGAGTCATCCCCTCGGCGGATTGCGGAACCGGTGTCGGTGGTCGATGGTTGTCTAGCGCCGTCCCGACCGGCCGTTCGTGTCGTCCGGACGCCGCCGCCGCCCGCGCCGTGCGGGCCCGACGGGCTCCCCGGCGCTCCGCGCTCCCCAGCCCGGTCCCCTCCCCTCCCGCTCCTGCTCCGCCCCTCCGGAGGACCCATGATCCTGCTCCGCCTCGCCGCCGCCTACGCGAAGCCCTACGCGCGGTGGGTGGCCGCCGTCGTCGTGCTGCAGCTCGTCGCGACGCTCGCCGCGCTCTACCTGCCGAGCCTCAACGCCGAGATCATCGACCAGGGCATCGGCCGCGGCGACACCGACTTCATCTGGGGCACCGGCATGACCATGCTCGGCGTCTGCGTCGTGCAGGTCGCCGCGGCGATCGGAGCCGTCTACTTCGGCGCCCGCACCGCGATGTCCGTCGGCCGCGACCTGCGCCGCGACGTCTACCGCCGCGTCGACTCGCTCAGCGGGCTCGAGGTCGGCGGCTTCGGCACGGCCACCCTGATCACCCGCGGCACGAACGACGTGCAGCAGGTGCAGATGCTCGTGCTGATGACCCTCAACTTCATGGTCTCCGCGCCGATCATGTGCGTCGGCGGCATCGTCTTCGCCCTGCGCGAGGACGCCGGCCTCTCCTGGCTGGTCTGGGTGTCGGTGCCGCTGCTGTTCGTCGTGGTCGGCTTCCTGGTGTTCCTGCTGCTGCCGCTGTTCCGCCTCATGCAGGACCGGATCGACGGGATCAACAGCGTGCTCCGCGAGCAGATCACGGGCATCCGCGTGGTGCGCGCCTTCGTGCGCGAGCCGTTCGAGTCCGAGCGGTACCGCAAGGCCAACGCGGCGATCACCGAGGTGTCGATCAAGGTCGGCAACATCTTCGTGCTGATGTTCCCCGCGATCATGATGATCCTGCACCTGGCCACCGCGGCCGTGCTGTGGTTCGGCGGGCAGCGGGTCGACGCCGGTCAGATGCAGGTGGGCTCGCTCACCGCGTTCCTGCAGTACCTCCTCCAGATCCTCACCGCCGTGATGATGGGCGTCTTCATGGTGATGATGATCCCGCGCGCGGTCGTCTGCGCCGAGCGGATCCAGCAGGTGCTCGACGCCCGCACCAGCCTCACCACGCCCCAGGGCGGAGTCCCGACGCCCGCGCGCGGCCGCGTCGAGTTCTCCGGGGTCGTCTTCGGCTACCCGGGGGCCGAGCGCCCCGTGCTCTCGGGCATCGACATCGTCGCGGAGCCGGGCCGCACCACGGCCGTCGTCGGCTCCACCGGCGCTGGCAAGACCACCCTGCTCGGCCTCGTGCCGCGCCTGTTCGACCCGCAGGAGGGCACCGTCACGATCGACGGCGTGCCCGTCTCCTCCCTCGACCGGGCGCAGCTCGCCGAGGTGATCGGGCTCGTGCCCCAGCGCCCCTACCTCTTCTCGGGGACGATCGCCTCGAACCTGCGCTTCGGCCGCCCCGACGCGACGGACGCCGAGCTGTGGGAAGCGCTGCGCATCGCCCAGGGCGAGGACTTCGTGCGGAGCAAGGAGCACGGGCTCGACGAGCCGGTCTCGCAGGGCGGCACCAACGTCTCCGGCGGGCAGCGCCAGCGGCTCTGCATCGCGCGGGCCCTCGTCGCGAAGCCGCGGGTCTACCTGTTCGACGACTCGTTCTCGGCGCTCGACGTCGCGACCGATGCGCGGCTGCGGGAGTCGCTGGCCGACGCCACCACCGACGCGACCGTGATCATCGTGGCCCAGCGGGTGTCGACCATCCGCCACGCCGACCAGATCGTCGTGCTCGACGCGGGCCGCGTCGTCGGCCGCGGCACGCACGACGAGCTCCTCGAGACGAACGCGACCTACCGCGAGATCGTCGAATCCCAGCTGAGCGTCGAAGGAGTGTCCTGAGATGGCGCGCACACGCGACACCACCGTCCCCGAGGAGACGACGTCCCCCGAGCCCGAGTTCGAGCCCGGCGAGGGTGACGGCGGCATGATCGGGGACGGGCCGCCCGCCCGCAAGGCGCAGAACTTCTGGCCCTCGGCCAAGCGCCTCTTCTCGCTGCTCGGCCCCGAGCGCGCTCGGATGGTCCTCGTGGTCGCCCTGGTCTCGCTGTCGGTCGTCCTCACCGTCATCGCGCCCAAGATCCTCGGGCAGGCGATGGACACGATCTTCAACGGCGTGATCGGCTCGCAGCTGCCCGCCGGCGTCCCGCTCGAGCAGATCATCGAGCAGCAGCGCGCCTCGGGCAACGGCACCTTCGCCGACATGCTGGCCAAGACCGACATCGTGCCCGGCGCGGGCATCGACTTCGTGGTCCTCGGCCGCCTGATCATCATCGTGCTGCTGATGTACGTCGTCGCGTCGGTGCTCATGTGGGCACAGGGCTACATCCTCAACGGCCTCGTGATGCGGGTGGTCTTCGGCCTCCGCCAGGACATCGAGGCGAAGCTCAACCGCCTCCCGCTGCGCTTCTTCGACACCCGGCAGCGCGGCGACGTGATGTCGCGCGTCACGAACGATGTCGACAACATCCAGACGGCGCTGCAGCAGGCCTTCTCGCAGCTGGTGCAGTCGGTGCTCACCATCATCGGCATCGCCGCGATGATGTTCATCGTCTCGTGGCAGCTCGCGCTGATCGCGCTGATCTCGATCCCGCTCTCGGGCGTGATCGCAGGCGTGATCGGCGCCCGCTCCCAGAAGCTCTTCGCCGCCCAGTGGAAGAACACGGGCGCGCTCAACGGCCACATCGAGGAGACCTTCTCCGGGCTCGAGATCGTCCGCGCCTTCGGCCGCGACCGCGAGATGCTCGAGGAGTTCGACCGCCGCAACGACAGCCTCTACACCGCCTCGTTCGGCGCCCAGTTCGTCTCGGGCATGATCATGCCCGCGATGACCTTCGTCTCCTACCTCTCCTACGTGCTCATCGCCGTGGTCGGCGGCCTGCGGGTCGCCTCCGGTCAGCTGACGCTCGGCGACGCGACCGCGTTCATCCAGTACTCCCGCGAGTTCACCCAGCCGGTGACCCAGCTGGCGAGCATGGCGAACATGCTGCAGTCCGGCGTCGCCTCGGCCGAGCGCACGTTCGAGCTGCTCGACGCCGAGGAGCAGGAGCCGGAGACGGCGACCGCGTCGCTCCCGCAGCGCACCGACGGCCACGTGGAGTTCGAGGGCGTCTCGTTCTCGTACGACCCGGAGCAGCCGCTGATCGAGGACCTGACCTTCTCGGCGCAGCCCGGGCAGACGGTCGCCATCGTCGGTCCGACCGGGGCGGGGAAGACCACGCTGGTCAACCTGGTCATGCGCTTCTACGAGCTCACCGGAGGGCGCATCCTGCTCGACGGCGTCGACATCACGAGCCTCGCGCGCGGCGATCTGCGCTCGCGCGTGGGCATGGTGCTGCAGGACGCGTGGCTCTTCCAGGGCACCATCCGCGAGAACATCCGCTACGGGCGCCTGGACGCGACCGACGAGGAGATCGTCGACGCGGCGAAGGCCACCATGGTCGACCGCTTCGTGCGCCAGCTGCCCGACGGCTACGACACGGTGCTGGACGCCGACGGCGGCAGCGTCTCGGCGGGCGAGCGGCAGCTGATCACGATCGCGCGCGCGTTCCTCGCGAACCCGTCGCTGCTGATCCTCGACGAGGCCACCTCCTCGGTCGACACCCGCACGGAGCTGCTCGTGCAGCACGCGATGAACGCGCTGCGCACCGACCGGACCTCGTTCGTCATCGCGCACCGGCTCTCCACGATCCGCGACGCCGACACCATCCTGGTGATGGAGTCGGGCCGGATCGTCGAGCAGGGCGCGCACGAGGCGCTCCTGAAGCAGCGCGGTGCCTACTACGAGCTCTACATGACGCAGTTCCGCGGAGGAGGCGACGAGGCGGGCGAGCACGCCGCAGCGGGCGCGCTCCCGAGCGGGGGAGGGGCCGCCCCGTAGAGTAGGCGCGTGACCGACGCACGCCAGCAGCTCATCGAGTACATCGGCTCCGATGCCGTCTTCCATGGGGACTTCACCCTCACGAGCGGCAAGAAGGCGTCGTACTACGTCGACCTGCGCCGCGTGAGCCTCGACCACCGCGTCGCGCCGCTGATCGGGCAGGTCATGCTCGACCTCATCGCGCCGATCGAGCGCGTCGACGCCGTCGGCGGCCTCACCATGGGAGCCGACCCGATCGCCGCCGCGATCCTCCACCAGGGCACCGCCCGCGGTCTCGCCTACGACGCGTTCGTCGTGCGCAAGGAGCCCAAGGACCACGGCCGCGGCAGGCAGGTCGAGGGCCCCGACCTCGAGGGCAAGCGCGTCGTCGTCGTCGAGGACACGTCCACCACCGGCGGCTCGCCGCTGAAGGCGATCGAGGCCCTGCTGAAGGTCGGCGCCGAGATCGCAGGAGTCGCCGTCGTCGTCGACCGCGCGACCGGGGCCCGCGAGATCATCGAGGACGCAGGCTACCCGTACTTCGCCGCGATCGGTCTGGCCGACCTCGGCCTGAGCTGATGGTCGACGAGGGGGGACGCGGCGGGGGCCCGGGAGGCGGCGAGCACCCGGAGCCGGAGCGCCGCGGGTCCGAGGGCCGCGAGCCCGAGCTTGCCGGATCGGAGACCTCCGAGCCGGAGCGTGCCGAGCCGGAGCGACCCGAGCCGGAGCGACCCGTCGGCAGCAGCGAGTGGCTGCTCCAGCAGCTCAGCGGCGGCCGCCTGAAGAGCATCTTCGACTCGCCCCGCCCCGTCCCTCCCGTGGAGGAGTCGCGCGCGGAGCGGACGTCCGGTCCTGCTGAGCCCGCAGCCGACGAGGCCCACGCGTCAGCGGAGGAGCGGAGGGTTGCGAGCGAGTCGGCCTCCTCCGCCGATGCGGCCGGACCGTCGTCGAGCGACAGCGACTCCGACACTGCGCCGCGCCGTGCCCCTGCCGCTCCGGTCGGCCTGTGGCCGGGGGAGCCCGTGCTGAGCGCGACGCCCGCCGCCGAGGAGGCCGACGGCGACCTCCCGAAACCCGCGGACGACTCCGCTCGGGTGGAGGAGCAGGACGCCGACGCCGACCGCGGAACGGTCGTGGAGCCGGAGCGCTCCTCCGACCGCGACGGCGTCTCCGCCGAGGGACGGAGCTCTCCGGGCGACGACACGGGAGTCTCCGACACGGGAGCCCGCGCCATGGGAGTGCACGAGGCGGGTGCCCGCGAGGCGAGTGCCCGCGAGACGGGTGTCCGCGAGGCGGGTGCCGGTGGGACGACTGCCCGCGACACGAGTGCCTCCGACGCGGACGTGTCCGACGAGGACGCCTTCGACGCGTTCTTCGCTCCCCTCCTCGACGACGATGCCGACGGCTCCGGCTCCGGCTCCGACGCCTCCGCCGATGCCGGCCGCACCGAGGTGCATCGCCGCGGGGCGGACTCCGTGCGCCCGGTCCTGCCGCACACCGACCCTCCCGCCGACCTGCCGACCGCCCCCGCCGGACTGCGCAGCGCCCACCGGCCGGACGACGAGCCCGATGCCGGATCCTCGACCGACGTCGACCCGGCGGACCGCTCCGGCGCCCTCTACCCCGCTGACGGACGCCCGGTCGGCGCGACCCCGCCGACTCCGCGCGAGCCGACTCCGCCCGCCGTCTACGAGTGGCCCGACCCGCGCGGGGACTGGGACCAGCCGCCCGTGTGGGAGCAGGTCGTCGCTCCGCAGGACGAGCCCGACGAGGACGGCGGCGACGAGGAGCTGTGGCGCGAGACCGCCGGCGCCTACTCGTGGAACCTCGAGCCGGCCGCCGAGCCCGCCGACCGCGCCGAGCCCGCGCCCTTCCGCACCGCTCCCGCGGCCGCCCACGTCAACGCCGCTCCGCCGCGGAAGCGCCGCTCCGCCCGGTCCCGACCCGAGAGCCGCGAACGCGACTCGGCGACCGCCGCAGCGCCCGCGTGGCGCACGCTCAGCCGACGCCGGCTCCTGATCGGCCTGATCGCGGCGGGTGCGGTGATCCTCCTCGCCGGGCTCTTCGCGATCGGCATCGCCGTCGGGAGCGCCGGCGGCCGAGCAGAGCCGCAGGCCGTCCCGGTCGTCAGCGAGACGCCCACGGCGGAGCCGACCCCCTCGCCCACGCCGACCGCGACCCTCCCGACCGTCGGACCGCTGCCCGTCGGCACCTGGGCCTGGAGCGCGCTCCTCGGCGGCGAGTGCGTCGAGCCCTTCGACTCCGTCTGGGCGGAGGAGTTCACCGTCGTGGACTGCGCGGGGGCCCACTCCGCCCAGCTCGTCTCCACCGCGGAGCTGACCGACGCGGTGTTCCCCGGCCAGGACGCCCTGGCCGTCACCGTCTCCTCGCTCTGCCAGGCGCAGGGCGTCGTGGACGTCGCCGCGGCCGAGACCTACGGCGACGTGCAGGTCGCCGGTGCGTTCCCCGTCACCCAGGAGCAGTGGGACGCGGGCGAGCGCAGCTACTACTGCTTCGTCGACCGGGCGGGCGGCGGCGAGCTGACCGGCTCCCTCGCCGGCACCCCCGCGGCCTGACGCGCGCCGTCGCTCGGGCCTCGGAGGACGCCGTTGGGCTCCGGCCCGGTGCACCCGGCCGAGCCGCGGAGCGCCCAGTAGGATCGCTCGTCGTGCAGGAGAACGAGGCGACCCCCGCGACCGGACCCACCGCCTCCGTGGAGCTCACCACGAACGGCGTCGGCCCCTGGCAGGGGGAGCGGCCCGAGGACGACCGCCTCGACCCGGAGCTGCTGGAGCGCGGCGACGCGCGCAACGTGGTCGACCGCTTCCGCTACTGGCGGATGGACGCGATCGTCGCGGAGCTCGACCGCACGCGGCACCCGTTCCACGTCGCGATCGAGAACTGGCAGCACGACATGAACATCGGCTCGATCGTCCGCAGCGCCAACGCGTTCGGCGCGGAAGGCGTCCACATCGTCGGCCGGCGGCGCTGGAACAAGCGCGGCGCGATGGTCACCGACCGCTACCAGCACGTCCAGCACCACGAGACGGTGGCCGACCTCGTGCAGTGGGCCGCGGAGGCGGACGTGCCCCTCCTCGCCGTCGACAACGTCCCCGGCTGCGTTCCGCTCGAGACCTACCGGCTCCCCGAGCGCTGCCTCCTGCTGTTCGGGCAGGAGGGACCCGGCCTCTCGGAGGAGGCGATCGCCGCCTCGGAGGCCGTGCTCGAGATCACGCAGTTCGGCTCGACCCGGTCGATCAACGCCTCGGCGGCGGCAGCCGTCGCGATGCACGCCTGGGTGCTGCAGCACGTCCGCTTCTGACCCCCGCGAGCCGCGGTGCCGTGTCAGGAACCGGCGCCCGACCCGCTGCCGGGCCGCCGGGACTCAGGCCGCCGAATCCGGCGGGAACTCCGACTCCAGCGGCTCCGACGACAGGAGCTCGTGCACCCCGCTCAGCACCTCGTCCGGGCGGAACGGATAGCGCTCGATCTCGGCCTCGTCGCTGATCCCCGTCAGCACCAGCACGGTGTGCAGGCCCGCCTCGATGCCCGCGACGATGTCGGTGTCCATCCGGTCGCCGATCATCCCGGTGTTCTCGCTGTGCGCGCCGATCTTGTTCATCGCCGAGCGGAACATCATGGGGTTCGGCTTGCCGACGACGTACGGATCCTTGCCCGTCGCCTTCGTGATGAGCGCCGCGATCGCCCCCGTCGCCGGGAGCACGCCCTCGGCGCTCGGCCCCGTCGCATCGGGATTGGTGACGATGAAGCGCGCACCCGCGACGATCAGGCGGATCGCCTTCGTGATCGCCTCGAAGCTGTAATTGCGGGTCTCGCCCACGACCACGTAGTCCGGCGCCGTCTCCGTCATGATGAAGCCCGCCTCGTGCAGCGCGGTGGTGATCCCCGCCTCGCCGATCACGAACGCGCTCCCGCCCGGCTTCTGCGACGCGCAGAAGTCCGCCGTCGCCAGAGCGCTCGTCCAGATCCGCTCCTCCGGCACGTGCAGCCCCGACCCGCGCAGCCGCGCCGCCAGATCCCGCGGCGTGAAGATCGAGTTGTTCGTCAGCACCAGGAACGGGGTGCCCGAATCGGTCCACTCCTGGATCAGCTCGGGCGCGCCGGGGAGCGCCTTGTTCTCGTGCACCAGCACGCCGTCCATGTCCGTGAGCCAGGCCTCGACTTCACTGCGGTTCGTCGCCATGGGTCGATGCTATCGGCGGCACCCCCGCGCACGACGGCGACGACCGGCGAACCGCCCGGCTCCCTCCGCTGACGCCCCTGTGGAGGGACGACCGTCGTGCGCCGGACGGCCGGACCCCGGACCCGCACAGCCCCGAGCGGGATAGCCTGGGAGGCATGAGTGGCGAGAACCTGCTGGGCCCCGAACCGACCCTCCTCCCCGACGAGCCCGCGGTCACCGCGGCCCTCGCGAAGCACGCGAACCCGGGAGCCGTCGAATTCGCCGCCCTCGCCGCCGCCCACCCGCGCTCCCCGCTGGCCTGGGCACTGCTCGCCGACAGCGTCTGGGGCATCGACGCGGCCCTCCCCTCCTACGCCTACGCCCGCGTCGGCTACCACCGCGGCCTCGACCTCCTCCGCGGAGCCGGCTGGCGCGGCCAGGGCCCCATCCCCTGGCGCCACGGACCCAACCGCGGATTCCTGCTCTCCCTCTACGCCCTCCGCCGCGCCGCCGACTCCATCGGCGAGACCGAGGAGGTCACCCGCCTCACCCAGTTCCTCCAGCAGGCCGACCCGATCGCCATCGACGAGATCGAGCGCTATCACGAGGACGCGCTTCCCCCCACTGCCGCCATCGTCATCCTCGGCAACGACTAGGCGGCGCCGGGGACGCGGTCCCGGGGGCGTCGGGCTCGGAGGCCGACCCGGAGGGCTTGAGGCGGAGTCGCGATCCCGTCCACCCGCAGTCCTGCGCATCGTCTCCTGTCGGCGTGCCACCCGCCGGCGAGGATCCGGCGGAAGCCCGACCGCTCAGGTCCTCCTCGTCCCTTCCCCTGGGTAGTGTTCGCTCCTGTGACGCTCTTCTCGGACCTCCCCGTCCTTCCCGTCCTCAGGCGCGCACGCGAGCGCGATCGCCTCGCGTCCGCGGAGGCGGGCTGCTGGGCGTGACACGGTCGGCCGGGGAGGCTCCGGTGAGCCGGTGGCGCCTGCGGGTCGCCGGGACCACGGCGGTCCTCGCCTTTCTGCTCCTGCTCGTCTGCGCCGATCCCTTCGGATCGGACTCCTCGCGGCAGTTCGTCCGGATCGCCCGCTCCCATGATCCGACTGGTCTCGTCCACGCCCTGGGTGGAGAAGGGATCGCAGTCTGCGCTCTCGCCTCACCGGCTGCAGCGGCGGCAGCCGCGCTGGTGGCGGCGAGCAGCCGTCGACCCTTCGTCCCCGCACTCGGAGTGCTCGCGCTGCTCGAGGGGGCGTCGACCGTCGAGATGATCGTCACTCCGCCGTCGGTCGGTGGCGTGCTGTACGGCCTCCTCTCGGTTCTCGCGGGCACGGCGGTCGGGGCGCTGGTCGGCACGATCCTCCGACGAGTCGTCCCGAATCGATCCGCCGCACGCTCACTGCGGATCCTCTGGCGCACGTGGCTCGCCGTCCTCCTCGCCGTCGCACTGCTCGCCGCGGTGGCGGTGCCCCTCTTCGTCCGCCCCGTTCTCGATCCCGTGGGGGGAGCCGATGCGCTCGTGGTGCTGGGTCCTGCTACTGATCGCAGGGTCGGCCGTGCGCTCGCTCTGCTCGAGGAGCACCGGGATGTCACCCTCGTGCTCTCGACTCCGCGCCTGGAGAACGGTTCGTTCGCCCGAGCCGAATGCGATGCCGGCGAGGAGGTCAGAGTCGTCTGCTTCACTCCCTCCCCGTTCACTACGGGCGGTGAGATCTCCGAGCTGAACACGCTCTCCTCGGAGTACGACTGGACCTCGGTGGCACTGATGACCTCCACTCCGCATGTGACCCGGGTCCGCACGATCGCGTCTCGCTGCCTGCGCACACCGTTCTCGGTCGGCTCGGTCGACGAGCCGCGGCGGGTGAGCGAGTGGACTCTGGCGGTGGTCTATCAGGTGCTGGCGTTCGGCAAGCTGCTGATCCTGCAATCCTGTGAGAGCGGCCGCTCGTGAAGAAGGATCCGCCCCTTGGGCCCCCCTTCTAGGGGCGGAACCATGGATCCGCGTCGTCGTTCCAGGAAAACGACAGAGTCTCCTCTGCTTCCCTCCGCGGTCGGGGGGTGCGGCCGTCGACAGCCGATGGCGGGATGATCCGAGCATGAGGAGATGACGACGACTCTCGAAACAGGACCCGGATCCCGCCGCACGTTCCTCCGCTACGGAGGGGCCGCGGCCGCGGCCGCCGTCGTCGCCGCACCCGCCGCGGAAGCCGCGGACGAGACTATACCTGCGACCCGCGTCAACGGAATCCACAACTACCTCGAATTCGCCGGGACCACTGACGAGGACAAGCTCCGCGCCGCGATCGACTATTTCGTCGCCGCTCGCCAAGAGGTCACGTTGACGATCTCGAAGAGCTTCAAGATCACGCGCACCCTCGTGATCGACTCCTCGTACATCTCGCTCGAGTTCACCTGCGGTCCGCTGAATGCGACCGCCATCACCAGCGGTCCTGCTCTCACGGTGATCGGCAGTGCCACGTCCGGCTACCCCAACAACAGGGCGGCGATCACCGGACTCCGTCTGCTGGGGCCGGGAGCGTCCGCGACGGCCAGCACCGGAATCCTGTTCAACACCGACAGCACGACTGCCGCCACCACGCGCGGGCTCGGACTCTGGGGCCTGGAGATCTCGGGCTTCGGGACCGGCGTGTCCTTCGAGAACGATGCGTTCCTGATCAGCTTCTACAACTTCCACATCTTCCGCTGCAGGACGGCCGTTTCCATGCCCGCAGGCAGAGTCAACTACGGCGAGAACATCAAGTTCATCGGCGGTGGTATCGGCACCAGCACCCTCGGCGTCTACAACGCCAACCCGAACGGCGAGCTGCACTTCGTCTCGACGTCGATCGACTTCTGCGTGCAGGCCGTGAAGGTCGACGCGGGTCGGGTGATCCTGCACCAGCCGCATATCGAGATCAACGAGAGCGGCGCGAACTCCACGCTCTCGCAGTTCGTCACCGGGTCGAGTACAGCTGCGCAGATCTCGATCTCAGGCGGACACCTCTTCTTCCATCAGGTCCCGGTGGCCAACTACCTCTTCGAGACCACTGCAGGAGGGTGGGGCGGCGGAATCCAGGTCCATCAACTGTCGATGTTCAATACGCAGATGAAATCGGGATATCTCGCCGGTGGCACTGCGAAGGTCCGTATCAGCCAGCACGTCACCTCGGACGGGAACGGCAGCGGTTCGGGGCAGGGGTCGATTCTGCATTCGAAGGCGGCGAACAAGCTCGTCGACGGGAACTTCTCTCTCGCAGCGCCCGTCGACGCGTTCCTCAACGGCGCCGACGCGACGAGCCGCACCACCAGCCCGTCCATGACGCTGACCACCAGCGGCAACCAGCTGCTGATGACCCGAGTGGCCGGCGGTCCCGGTCCGGCGGTCTCCATCGACGTCCCCGTCACAGCGGGGCTGCTGTACGGCGTCGACTTCACCATCGCGGGATCCACGTCGACGGGCACGATGTACGTGTCCGAATCCTTCGTCGCCGTGACCGGCGTGTCCTCGTCGGGGATCCCGATCGTCGCTCGGAGCAGCGCTCGCCCGGTGTCGAATCTCGACCTCGCCGGCGCGAACGCGCAGGCTCCCTTCCGCAAGACCTATCAGCAGACGACCTGGAACCGGGTCGCTCCTGCGTGGGCGACGCACTTCCGGCTGCGGTTCACCTTCGGATCGGTGACAGCAGGAGTGACTCGCTTCTCGGAGATCGTCATCACCGAACTCTGACGGGGGCGGCGGGTGACGGACCTCGAGAAACCCGACTGGTAGCGTCAGACCATCCCTCGCCGGCCGAGGTCGTCCGCTCCGTCGCCGAAGCGGGCGTGTCGCGGTCCGATCACAGGCCGTGGTGCCCTCTCCCATGTCGTCTCGTGGTGCCCGGGGCGGTCCGCCGAAGAGACGAACGAAGGAGAAGCACGCGAATGATCCGGGCGCTCTTCTCCGTGAAGGACTTCTCCGGCTCGAGCAACCCCTACATCGAGCTGCTCGTCGGTTCGTTCCCGGCGTCGGTGGAACCGGTCGCGTTCACCTGGCGACGTGCCCTTCTCGGGCGCTACGACGTCTTCCACGTGCACTGGCCGGAGTACCTCTTCCGTGCCCCGCGCGGTCCGCGCCGCTGGCTGAAGTCCGCCCTCGCCTTCGGGCTCATCGCCCGGCTGCTCGCGTCGGGGACGCCGGTCGTCGTGACGATGCACAACCTCCGACCGCACGAATCGGGCAGTGCCGTCGAGACTCTCCTCGCGCGCTGGCTGGACCGGCTCACGGACGTCCGCATCTATCTGAACGAGTCCGACGAGAACGACCTGGACCGGGGAGTCGTCGTCCTGCACGGCGCCTATCCGGAGTCGGCCTCTGTCCCGGGCCCCCGTGAAGCGGGTCGGCGCATCCTGTTCTTCGGGCAGATCCGGCCCTACAAGGGACTCGAGGAGCTGATCGCGGCCTTCAGCGCACTCACCGACGGCGAACTCGTCATCGCCGGCGCGGCCGCTGTCCCCGAGTACGCCGACGAGGTGCGCAGAGCGGTCGGAGCCGACGGTCGCGTCCACCTGCGGCTCGGCCACATCGACGACGCCGAGCTGGACGAGCTCCTGGCAGGCGCGGACCTCGTCACCCTGCCGTACAAGTACCTCTACAACTCCGGAGCCGCGCTGCTCGCCCTCGGCGCGCGGAAGACGATCCTGGTCCCGGCGACCGGATCGACGCGGGCCCTCGCCGCGGAGGTCGGGAGCGGCTGGGTGGAGCTGTTCGACGGCCTCGTGTCGCCGGCGGCGTTGGAGGCGGGCCTCGAGCGAGCGCGCCGGCACGGAGAGAGGGAGCGACCCGACCTGTCCAAGCGCGAGCGTTCCCTCGTGGGAGCGCTGCACGGCGCCGTGTACGAGGCGCTCGTCGCTGCAGGCCGAGGTCGAGGACGAGGCGGGAAGGGGAGGAGAGCGGCGACGCTCGCTCGCCTCCGCGCAGACCCCCGCTTCCTCCGGCATTCCGAGCTGAATCGATGAACGAGCCGCAGGGAGTCGAATGAGGCGTTCAGCGCCGAGCCGCCGTTCACGGACCAGGACTACTTCGAGGGGACAGGACGGACCGGGTCGGAGTACACCCTCTTCGATGATCTCGACTCCGCCGTGGCTCACGCGACGCGGATCCGGCTGCACTCCTAGACGCCCGCTGGCTGCGTGGGATCCGGCGCCCCTGCTGGACGCCTTCCCGATCGACCGCTGGCGGCGCTGAGGACGGGCCGTCAGCGCCGCACTCGGCGCGGTGCCGCCAGCACCGCGTCGAGCAGCTGTGCGAGGTCGGCGGCGCGACGGTGCCAGCCGTACTGCTCCGCGTAGACCGAGCCCTCCCGGTTGGGTCCCGACGCCGCAGCCTCCAGCGCGGACCGCAGCCCGTTCTCTGCGCCCGCAGGGTCGTCGTAGAGCCAGACGCCGGGGGCGGAGCGGGCTCGCAGTGCAGGGGAGGCGGACGAGACGATCCTGAGGCCGGCGGCGAGGTACTCGAAGTACTTCATCGGGCTGCGACCCGCGTTGCCCGGGTCGTCCGAGAGCGGGAGCAGCCCGACGCGGGCGCTCTTCAGCAGCGCGGGCGCCCGGGAGTAGGGCACGGCGCCGAGCAGCTCCACGTTCGCGGGCAGCGTCTCCACGTTCTTCGGGAGCGGACCGGCGAGTCGGAAGGGGACGTCAGGGAACGCCGAGGCGAGCATCCGGACTCCTCCCCAGTCGAAGCGGCGGTCGAGCGCCCCGAGGTAGACGACTCCCGCACGCTCGGCACCGAGACCGTGGAACCGCTCGTACTCGACTCCGTTCTCGAGGACCAGCGTGCGCTCCGGCGCGGCCACTCCCTCGGAGACCGCGCGCAGCACCGGCTCCGACGTGGCGACGAGAGCGTCCGCCCGCTCGAGGAGCTCGATCTCCGCCGCCCGCATCCCCGGTTCGAAATGAGCGTCCGTGGGCCGGTAGACGACACGCTTCGGCTGCAGGAGCTCGAGGAGCGGCACGCCCATCAGGGGCTGGTCGACGATGAGGACATCAGGACGCATCGCCCCACTGGGCGCCCGCCAGGGCCGCAGCGGCACCAGCAGAGACGGCGTCCGCATCCGCGCCGGGAGCGATCCCAGTGGGGCGACGGTGAGCGGTTCGGCGTGCACGACGCCCGCCGCGTCCGTGCGTGGACCTCGCAGCGCAAGACCGAAGCGGGCCCGCACGGTGGCGTCCCGCAGGCGCCCCGCGTGCAGGAGCGAGGACGGCGTCGAGACGTGCGTCACCGTGTTCCCGAGGCGCGAGAGCTCGCGAGCCAGGTGGTGGCTCCCCACTCGGAAGACCCCGACCTCGGCGGTGTGGCTCGCGAAGACGATCTTCACGGGCGCCCGACCGGTCCGGAGGCGTCGACGAGGAGGTCGACGAGTCGTCCTCGCTGCATCCGCAGCGCCGACACGGAGTCTCCGACGCGCCTCCAGTAGTCGGACGGGTCCTCCCGCAGCTCAGCGATCTGGTCGCGGATGAGCGAGAGATCGGCGTCGAAGGCGTTGTGCACGAACCGGTCGATCCCGAGGTCGTCGTAGGCACCCCAGCCCTTCCGCTCGTAGCTCAGATGGACACTCGGAACGCCGCTGCGGATGGTCTGGATGCTGCCGTGCAGCCGGACCGAGACCACGACCGCCGGCCGATCCGCGACTCCGCTGCCGACCGCGTCGCGGAGCAGGCGGAATGGCCCTTCGTGGCCGAGCCGCTCGTAGAACTGCGGATCGTTGTTGCCGCGAGCGGTGGCTTGAGCGAGCAGCTCCGACTCCGGATCGCGCGCGAGGGCGTCGATCCGCGACTCGTAGGCGGCACGTCGCGACCGGCTCGAGGACAGCGCGCGGGCGACGATCCCGACGGGCCCGGGAGCTCCGGCCCGCACGACGGTCCTCGGATCGAACTCGTCGGGGAGGCCCAGAAGGGCCATGTCGGGAGCGCGGTGCACGTTCGCGAGGCCGGACAGCTCCTCGACGGAGCGGTCGTCCCGAGCGAAGACCCCGACGGCGCGGGCCAGTCGCGCCGCGATCACACGGCGGGTCCCGAGATTGAGCGGCCCGATGCTCTGCGGAAGGTAGACGAACGGAACGCGGTCGCTGCGCCGGGGCATCTGGACGAAGTTGGTGCACATCATCTTGACGACTTCGACGGGATTCTTGGTGCGGAGGTAGCCGCCCCCCACGCCGACGACGAGGTCGGACCCGGCGATCGCCCGGGCGTAGCCGGCGCTCCGGCGGCCGGAGAGCAGCGCGACCCCACCGCGTCGCAGCGTCTCGAGGCTGCCGATGCTGCCGGCACGGCCGGTGAGGGGGTGCAGGACACTCTCGTAGAGCTCCTCGTCGAAGCTCGCGGGATCGAGGGCGACGAGCGTGATCTCCGCCGTCGGCAGGGCCGAGAGGACCAGCTCCCGCGCCTCCTCGACGAGCAGGCCGTCGCCGGAGTTGGTGGTGCTGTAGGCGTGGACGATCGTGACCCTCACCGCGCGGCCTCCTCGAAGACGCGAGCATGCGCTGCGATGGAGTCCGACCAGTGGAATCGTCGAGCGTTGATCAGACCCCGGCTCCGCAGGTCGTTGCGGAGGGACGGATCGGCGACGATCTCGCGCATGTGATCGGCGATCGCCGTCGCGCCGATGTCGGTGAGCGTCAGCGCCGCGCCGCCCGCCACCTCGGCGAGCGACCCGCGATCGCTGCAGATGACGGGAACGCCGCACGCCATGGCCTCGACGACCGGGAAGCCGAAGCCCTCGTAGGTGGAGGGGAAGCAGAAGGCGAGCGCTCCCCGGAGCAGCGGGACGAGCGCCTCATCCGGTACGCGGCCGAGGTAGCGCACGCCGCGGGTTCCGCGGACCGCCTCGAGGATCGCGTCGCTCTCCCACGCCGGAGCGCCGGACACCAGGAGCGGCACCCCCGTCTCGTCGAAGACCTTCGAGGCGGCTCGGCACAGCTCGATGATGTTCTTGCGGGGGTCGAGGTTGCCCGCGTAGAGGAAGTACGGGCCGTCGATCCCCAGCTCGTCGAGCGCGACGGAGTCCTGGTCGGTGGAGCGGGTGTTGAACGTGTCGTGGTCGATCCCGTGCGGGATGGTGACGATCTTCCCGGCGGCGTCGGGTGCGACAGTCGCGATGTCCCGGGCGGAGGAATCGGAGACCGTGATGATCGTGGTCGAGAGTGCTGCGAGACGCGCGACGCGCAGGCGCCACAACCGGTCGGAGCTCCGGCTGCGCACATCGTCCACGTGGAGTGTCGCCAGCCCGTGGATCGTGCCGACGATCGGGAGGCGGCTCGGAACCAGCGGCCCCGTGTCCGCGGGGAAGTGGAGGACGTCGATCCCGGAGGGGCGGAGCCTCGGCAGTACGAGTCCCTCATAGGCGCCGTAGACGGCGCTGCGGGCTCGGCCCCCCTCGATCGGAGGTCGGGACAGCACGTGCTGCACGCCGTGTCCGGCGAGCCCGCTGTAGACGGTGCGGGCGTAGCGGGTGTTGCCGCCGACCTGTCTGTCGAGGACACGGGCGGAGACGAGCACTGTCGTCATGGCTTCCTCCTCCGAGGGGCGGTCGGCAGCAGGCCGAGGTAGAGCCGCTCGAGCATCTGCGACTGGTGCTGCACGGTGTTCAGGGCGAGGGCGTGCTCGGCGGCGGCGACGAGACGGGAACGGGCCGCCGGGTCCTCCAGATCGCCCCAGTACGACGCCACATCGTGGGGGGAGTGCGCGACCAGGGGCAGGCCGAGGCGATCGAAGGCGGGGATGTCCCGCACGACGAGGGCCAGCCCCATGCCGTGCGCCTCCAGAACGGCCATCGGCATCCCCTCCCACTGCGCGCTGTGCAGGTACACGTCGGCATCGCCCAGTCGGCGGAGCGCCTCGTCGCGGCTGAGCCAGCCGGTGACGTGGACGCCGGCCTGGTCGAGGGCGGTGCGGTGACGCCCCTCGCCTCCGCCGATCCACGTCGCGTCGACGGAATGGCCGGCGGCGCGCACGGCCTCCACGGCCTCGGCGAAGAATCGGGGATCCTTGTGCGTCGAGAGCCGACCGGCGCCGACGAGGCGGAGAGGCCTCGGCCCGCCGGGGCGAGTGGCGGGCGGGAGCGAGGCGGGCACCGAGTTGGGGACGTGCACGACCTCCGCCCGGCTGAACGGCCACCGGCTCAGACGGGCCTCGCGAGCTGAGCAGGCGGCGAACACGGTGGTGTTGAAGGCGAGGACGCCCTCGAAGACCCGGAACGCCGCCCGGGCGGGCAGCGGGAGGTCTCGGCGCTCGAAGCCGTAGCAGTGCGGCGTGTAGACGATCGGACGTCGCCGGCCCGCCCGGACCGCGAGGCGCGCGTACGCTCCGCCGAAGCTGGAGTGCGCGTGCACGACAGCGCCCGGCATTCCGGCCAGAACCGTTCGCAGAGCGCGGACTCGGGCGACGTGCCCTGTCGGCAGCGCCGTCACGCCTGCGAACGACGCGAAGGCGCTCTCCGGTACCGGAGAGTCCTCCCGCGGTGAATACACGAGCCTGTGCTGGAAGGCGGGCGTGGCCGCTACGTAGTCGCTGATCGCCGACGCGGTACCTGCGCCGAAGCTCTCCGTCACGTGCACGATCGTGCGCTCGCCTTCGCGCCAGTCCTCAGCGAGTGTGGATCCGCTTGTCAACCGTTCGCGCCCTTCCGGCTTGGCCGAGCCGTGGAAGGCTCCGGTCCCTGTCGATGACCATCGGACAGGATCCCTCACCGACCACGCGGTCCGTCGGCATGACTCCGTGAGCGATCCTATGTGCTCCCGGCCGACGGTATGAGGTCGAAAGGGGACCACCTCCGGGGGACCGGGACCGTGGTTAGTCTGTAGTCCTACAGAGCTGAACGGAGCTGCTGCAGGAGACGATCGATGATCGATCACGTCGGAGATGAGGCGCGCGATGGCTCGAGGGGGCGCTGCGACCGCGACGACGCGAGAGGGCGCGGCGCGTCTGGATGTCGTCCAGCGGCTTCTGTTCCTCGCCATCGTCTTCATGCCGTTCCAGCAGGCGCTCACCATTCAGGTCGGCTCTCCGCTGAAGATCACCGAGATCGCCGTCATCCTGGCCATCGGCTTCTCCGTGATCACCGTCCAGAAGGACCGGTACACGCCGGTGGGACGGGAGATCGTGCTGGGGCTCGGTGCGCTGGTCGTTCTGGCGACGATCTGGGCATTCCTGTTCAAGCAACCCGAGGTTCCAGCCGCCTACGGCTATGACCTGGGCTTCACCAACGACATGATCCTCTACTGCGGATACGCTCTGCTGGCCCTCGCGGTCTGGTGGTACGTCGGCCACCGACTGGGATTCCAGGACATGGAGCGGGCTCTCTCGATCGCCGTCCGCCTCGCTTTCGTCTTCTGCGCGATCCAGCTGGCCCTCCACCTCGCCGGGGTCCCGCTGCCCGCTCTCCTCAACTCGACGATTCAGATGGGGGCGACCTTCGGCGTCAGCCTGCCGAGGAACGGCCCGTTCCTCGAGGGGAACTACCTCGGTTTCTTCGCCGGGATCGCGCTGTTCGCCTGCCTGCGCCGTCGCGACCGCATCGGAATCGCCGCCGCCGTCGCCTGCCTCGTCTACTCGCAGTCGACGTCGGCACTGATCGCGACCGTCTCTGCGGCGGTCCTCACGGCGACGCTCCGCCCCCAGCGGGGAGTGGGAGTGCAGATCTTCAGCGTCGGCGCGCTGGGCGCGGTGATCGTCCTGCTCGTTCCCGCCCTGCAGCGCTTCGTCCTCGCGCAGCTCTCGAAGCTCGGACTGGGCACAGGCGCCGTCGACGTCGGCACCCGCTCGCTGAACGTCCGATCCCAGTCGTCGAGCACGGGCTTCACCATGGCCGCGGACAATCCGCTGTTCGGAGTCGGACCCGGCCGGTTCGGCGTGTGGAGGACCGACTACTCCCAGGCGGTGGCGGGGCTCACCTCGAACGGCGCCTCTCGCGGTCTCGCGAACAACGTCTACGCCCAGCTCGCTGCCGAGACCGGAGTGATCGCCCTGGCCCTCTTCGCCGTCCTCCTCGTGATGCTGATCGTGCGGGGATATCGGCGCAACGGGACGGCACTGGGTCTGGGGGTCTTCCTCGCCGTCGCTCTGGCCTCCGCCCCCGCGTGGACCGCCTTGACCGTGTGGATCGCGCTGGCGTACGCCGCATCGCTCGCCTCCGAGTCGCTGCCGGCGACGACCTCGATCGCCCGGTCCGGCCTCGACTCGGAGCGACGGGCAGCGGCGGTGTCGCGATCCATGGCGGTGCGTCCGGCGCCGTCCACCGGTCGGCACCGGCAGTTGTCGGATCGACGGTGAGCTCCGCACCCGCGACGACCGAGCTCTCCCTCGATGATGCGGTACACCTCGCACACGCCCTCACCGCGCACCTCTCCTCCACGCACGGGCTCCGCGCCCTGTTCATCAAGGGGCCCACCGCCCATGCACAGGGCATCCGCACGAGACGCGTGTCCAGCGATGTCGACGTGCTCGTCCACCCGGCGGACGTCCAGCGCCTCGTCGACCTGCTGGCCGAGCGCGGATGGATCCCCCGGCCCGACCGCCCGGCCCCGCGCGCGTACCCGGTGCACTCCGTGACCCTGTTCCATCCGCAGTGGACCTGCGACATCGACGTGCACGACCGCTACCCCGGATTCTTCGCAGAGCCGGAGGAAGTCCTCGACGTGCTGTGGACGTCGCACCGGACCGTGACGATCGCGCACAGGAGGGTCGCTGTGCCCTCCCCGGTCGCGGGCGCGGTCGTCGTCGCGCTCCACGCGCTGAAGGATCCCCTCCTTGCCCGGAGCACGTCCGAGCTCGAGTCGGTCATCGGGTTCCTCAGGGGCGCGAGCGAATCGGACCGGGAGGCGCTGCTCCTGCTCGTCGAGAGCACCCGCAGCGCCTACCCCCTCCGCCCGGTGCTCCACGCCCTCGGGCTGGACGTGCCGGACGACCTGGCCGTGCACGAGCGCCGGTTGTGGGATCTGCGGGTGGCCGGAACGGGGCGGTCCAGCTATCACTGGGCGCTCGCCTTCGTCGAGGCCACAGGGAAGCGGCGCATCGTGCTGATCGTGTCCGCGCTGACGACCGTGATCGGTCTCACACGCCGGGCGCGCCGGAGGGCTGCGGAGACGGGGATGGTCCGCTTCGATCGGCCGTCGTTGTCAGATCTGCGGGCGTTCCTCGGGCTCGTGCGCTCGCTCGCCGCCGATCGTCGACGCCGTCGCCGAGAGAATGCGACCCACTCGTGACCACCGTCGATCCGGGAGCTCTGGATCACGCCGTGTGGGCGCGATCCGATCAGCTGGCCTTCGTCGAGGACGACGCGCAGGCGGTGCTGCTGAACCTGTTGTCGCCGTTTCCCGTGCCCCTCGTGCTGAAGGGCACGGCGCACGCGATCTGGAGAAGGCTCGAGCATCCGTCCACGACCGTCGAGATCCTCGCGGGGCTCGCCGACGAGTTCGGCGTCCCCCGAGAGGTCCTCGAGGAGGACGTGCTCAGTTTCCTCCTGGAGCTGAGCACAGCAGACGTGGTCCACAGGCTGCCCTCGCGCTGAAGGTGAGACATCGTGCAGCAGTGTGCGCCGTGCGGGGGGTGTGAACGGCGGTCGTGACGGCGGCCTTTCCTCCGTACTGTTCGGGAATGGGAGCATCATCGCGGGATCGAGGACGACGGGCGCTTCTGAGCCTGACGGCGGCAGCGGGCGCGGGCGCCGTGACGGCGGTGGCGACGGCCCCCCCGGCGACAGCGGCCAACGCCTTCCCGGACGCACGGCTGGACGGCTTCCGGGACTCGACCGAGTTCCCGGGAGCGACTGCTGAGCAGCGGCTCCGGGCCGCTCTCGACGCGGCTCACGCCCTCGCGACCGAGTCCTTCCTGGTCGTCTCCGAGCCCGTCGTGCTGACAGCACCCTTGACGATCGACCTCTCGCGTGTGTCGATGGAGTTCGCCGAAGGCGATGTCGATGCGACGGCGGTGTCGGGATCGGCGCTCGTCCTCACCGCCTCCGAGGCCTCCGATGATGCGCCGCACACGCGCGTGAGCCTGCGCGGACTGCGCCTCACGGGTCCCGGCCGAGCGGCTCCTGGATCCGTCGGCCTCGAGCTGTCCTCGGCGACAGGCGTCCGAGGCGCAGGACTGTACGGAGTGGAGATCATCGGATTCGAGACGGGTGTCCGGTTCGGTCCCGGCGCCGAGCATCTGCGCCTCTTCCACGTGGCCGTGGAGGAGTGCGGCACGGGCGTCCTGGTCGCCGGCACTGCCCCTGGGTCGAATCTCGCGATGGTCGGCGGTTCTGTGCGCTCGTGCACGACGGGACTGTCCTCCGCGTCGACCAGTGGCGAGCTGCACACGACGTCGCTGGCCATCAGCGGATGCGATCGCGCGGTCGAGGCTTCAGGGGGTGCCGTCACGCTGCACGCTGCGACCGTCCGCCTGACCCCGGCGAGCACGGTCAGCGCGTTCTCCACCGCTGCGACGACGACGGCCAGGATCAGCATCAACGGCGGCACGGTCTCCGCCGCCGCCCCGCTGGCGGCGGCCACAGTCTTCGAGACGGCTCACAGGAGCTGGGGAGGCGGGATCGTCGTGACGAGCACCTCCTTCCGCAACGTCGCTCCGGCATCGGGCTACCTCGTCGGAGGGACCGGACTCGTCCGGTTGGCGGACGTCTCGATCCTGGACGAGCCCTCCGTCGTGCCGACCTCGGTTCTCGTCCACCGCGCCGCGAACCGGCTCGTCGATGGAGCCTTCGATGTGGGCACGGTCGCGGACGCGTACCTGGACACTCCGGACGCCACCTCTCGGAGTGCGAGCCCGTCGGCCACGCTCGCCGTCGCGTCAGGGCGGCTCCTGGTCCGGAAGACAGGCACCGGACAGACGAGTCTCTCGTTCGATGTGCTCAGCAGACCCGGGCGGGTCTACGCCGCCGACCTCGTCATCGGACAGGCCGCTGCGAACGGGTCGATGATCGTCTCGGAGTCCTTCGTCACCGTCTCCGGTCGTGACGCCCGCGGCATCCCTGTCACCGTCCGCTCGGAGCCCGTCTCCTCGACGACGCAGTCGATGGCGGCGATGGCCGCGGCACTCCCGTTCCGGGTAAGACCCGCGACCGGCGTGGATCGCCAGGCGCCGTCCTGGGCGTCGCATTTCCGCGTGACCGTCGGCCTGAACGACCCCGCCGCGGGAACGGTCGGCATCGACGACGCGGTCGTCACCGAGATGTGAGGACCGGCCGCTCGCGCGGTGGCCCGATGCGTCAGTGGGCGCCGCCTCCGGGGGCGACGACGGCCTGCACGGTTCTCGCGAGCAGCGCGAGGTCCCCGGTGAACGACCAGTTCTCCACGTAGTAGAGATCCAGTCGGATGGCGTCCTCCCAGGAGAGCGTCGACCGCCCGCTGACCTGCCAGAGCCCGGTCATGCCCGGCTTGACGTTGAGGCGCCGGCGCGCGGCTTCGTCGTAGAGCTCGACTTCTCCCGCCACCTGCGGCCGCGGCCCGACGAGCGACATGTCGCCTCTCAGCACGTTGAAGAGCTGAGGGACCTCGTCGATCGAGTACTTGCGCATGAAGCGTCCGATCGGTGTGATGCGAGGGTCGTCAGTGATCTTGAACAGTGGTGTTCCGGACGTTCCCTGAGCGGCGAGCAGCTCGGCGAGCTGATCATGAGCGTTCACCACCATCGAGCGGAACTTGATCATGCCGAAGGGCTTGCCGTTGATGCCGATCCGCGTCTGGCGATAGAACAGGGGCCCCGAGCTCGTCAGCTTGACGGCCAGTGCGACCGAGGCGATGAGAGGCATCAGCACGGCGATGAGGCTCAGCGATCCGACGATGTCGAGGGCACGCTTGCGGGCCTGCTTGCTGCCCTCGAATCGAGGTGTCTCGATGTGCACGAGAGGAAGGCCCGCCACCGGGCGCATGTGGATCCTCGGTCCGCTGATGTCGGTGAGGCTCGGCGCCATGACCAGGTGCTGGCGCCTCGGCTCGAGACTCCAGCTCAACTGTCGGATCTGCTCGGGTGGCAGGTGGTCGCTGCTCGTGATGATGACGGTATCGGCGCCGGTCCGGTTCAGGATGCCCGGCACCGCATCCACCGTGATGTTCTCGAAGACAGGCACCCCCCACCCGCTCACCCGATCGCTGGCCAGATCCTCGGGGATGCACACGCCGACAACGAGATACCCGGCCCCGGTGGCGCGGACGAGCTCGCGGTAGATGTGCTCGACGCTCCGTGGCGAGCCGACGAGGACGACGGAGGAGGAGTACCGGCCCGCGCTCCGCTGCTGCCGCAGCCACACCCTCCAGGCTCCGCGTCCGAGCCAGAGCAGGACGAGGCCGAGCGGGAGCGCGGTGATGATGTACCCGCGGGCGAAGCCGATCTGGCCGAGGTAGGCGACGCACGTGATCACGGCGAACAGCAGGAGCGTCGCATCGAGGATGCGCTTGTACTCCGTCACCTCTCCGCCGAGGACACGGTCTTCGCGTGTGGCGTAGAACTTCAACAGGGCGGCCCACAGCACCACGATCATCGAGGAGACGATCCAGTAGTTCGCGAGCAGGCCCGCGATCTCCGGCTGATGGCCGGCCACGAACAATTCTCGGCTCTCCACTCCGAACCAGAAGAACTGACTGCTGAAGACCGAGAACACGATGACGAGGACATCGGTGATGACGAGTTTTCTGGCCACTGCTCGGGACCAGGAGCTCCGGCCCTTCTCGGAGGAAGAGCTCTTCGTGGAAGTGGGTGTTTGCAGTTTCACCGTGTGAGCCCTGTCTGCGACTGACCGCTGTTCTCTCGCATAAGCGACCTGCCCTCAGCGTAGTGGTCGGGCGTCGTGCTCCTCCGTCCTGAGCGAAGCTCCGCGCAAAGGCCCCTCCTAGGGGATGCTCTCGGCTATTCCGACTATTCCCCGACGATGAGGACGCGCTCGGACCTCCGTTGTGCGCCGTCGACGACCGCTCGGACGTCGGCGGCGGAGACGTCCCGAGCACGGGGAGTCGAGGTGGTTCGGCGGGTCGGATCCGTCGGGCGGCTCAGGTCTCTCGGCTCGCGCGGTCGGCGCTCGTGCGTCCGGTGCTGATGCGGTGTCGCGGCGTCCCGCCGCTGTCGATGGGGCGTGACGCGCAACGGCAGGAGAAGACTCGGGAGAGGCGCCGCGAGAGCTCGCGAGGGGAGACCGGCGGACGATCGTCGGGCACCGACGGCGGGCACGTCGTCGCCGGCAGGGACGAGCAGGACGCTTCCGCTGCCGGAAACGACGACGGCACACTCGTGCTCATCGAGACGGACAGGTGCTGCGCCGGAGTGCTCCTGGGCGTGGAGCCGAGATCGGCGCATGCGTCTGCGGTCATCGGCTCCGGCCACGGCCGCGGCCAGGCGCCCGTGGTCGGGCGCTCCGGGGGCGAGTGCCTCGCCGGCGGACGATCCTGCCTCGACGGGGAGCTGCTCGGAGCCGATGACGAGCCGTGTCACGGCTTCCCGGGGCGCTTCCGCTCTCCGTTCAGGACGTCGCGGATCGCTCGGGTCGTGTCGGGTTCGGGCCGGTGAGCGCGACCGGGGATCGAGGCCCTGTCCCCGTCCGCCCGAGCCGGTCGTCCTGTGAGCGAGGCATCCGCTCGCACGAGCGGGTCCGGTGACGTCCTCCCTCGGTGATCGAGGGGAGGACGTCACCGGACCCGCGAGTCCTGCTCGGGGGGCGCGCCGTCGTCAGGGCGCCCCCTGGTGATCAGCTCAGCCGCAGAGTGCCGCGCCCGCCACGTAGAACGCGCGGATGCCGATGTTCGGCGTCGAGGCCGACGCCACGCTGGTGACGTTCGTGATCGTGACGACGGGGCTGCCGGTGCTGTTGCTGTCCCACGTCCCGGGGTTGCTCAACGGGGTGCGGTAGTACTGGTTGTTGTCACCGATCACGTTGATCCAGTTGCCGCCGATCTCGACTCCGAGGTCCTTCGCCGTGCGTCCGGCCGGAAGTGCGGTGAGCTGGGTGCCGTCCTGGTCGAACACAGCGGCCGTCGTCGCGAAGATGCGACGCGTCGCGCCGAAGACCTGGGTGTCGGCGGCGACCTGACGCAGCCCGGTGACTGTGGCGAGGACCTGCGTCCACGGCGACCAAGACGCTCCGGCCTCGATGGTCTTCGTCGCCTCCCATGCCGTCCCGTCGGTCGCGACGAGCGACACCCGCCACAGGCTGTCGTCGCTGAACGACACGGCGATGTCGAGGACAGTGCGGCCTCCGGGCGCGGCCGCGAGCGCGACGCCGTCCCAGTCGTACACCGTGCTGCCGCTGGCCGAGAACAGGCGGGCTCCGCGGTCGCCGCCGGCGATGATCAGACCGTCATCCGCCGCGATGCTGGTCATGCCGATGCGGATGGGGGTCGTCGTGTCCCACTCGTAGAAGCCGCCGGAGGGGGCGGTGTGCGAGTAGACGTCGCCGTCCTGGGAGACGACGTAGCTCAGGTAGGTCGCAGACGCAGCCGTGTCACCGACGCCGGTCCACGCGACTGCGAAATCGACCACAGTGGTGACAGCTTCCGGCATCTCGGACTCGACATTGTTGCGACGTCCGCGGAAGGTCGAGGTGCGGGTGCCGCTGGTGCCGTTCACGATCGCTGCGGTGGTCGCATCGGCCACGGGAACGGTCGGCTGGGCCGGATTCACCACGCCTGCTGTCGTGGCCGTGATGGTGCCCGTCTGGCTGACTCCGGCGGTGGCGAAACGCAGACCGTTGAAGCCCTCCAGGAGGAGGCTTCCGCCGGCACCCGTGAACAGCGTGCGAGGTGTGG
The DNA here is from genome assembly GCF_002930885.1 of Rathayibacter sp. AY1F2. Taxonomy (NCBI): domain Bacteria; kingdom Bacillati; phylum Actinomycetota; class Actinomycetes; order Micrococcales; family Microbacteriaceae; genus Rathayibacter; species Rathayibacter sp. AY1F2. The sequence goes on from NZ_PSVG01000013.1 coordinate 26,849, forward strand.
CCGTGCCGTCGTACCAGCGCAGCGCGGTCGGCAGAGTCACCGTCACCGCGATGCCTGCGGCGGCCGGAACTCCGGAATCGCTCACCTGGAGGTAGGCGTTGAACGGGTTGCAGCTGCTCGTCGTGTAGGAAGTAGTGGCATCGCCACCCTCCTGGTCGACGAAAGCGACCGTGCGCACGGTCACCGGGGCCGATGCGGCGGCGAGCGGCGCACCGATCGCCGCGACGACGACGGGAGTGGTCCATGCGGCCGCCTGCAGGACGGTCCGGCGGCCGGGAACCGCATTGCGAGCCGGAACGGGCGAATCAGAAGGGGACGTGTTCGACATAATATGCCTCTCTGGTTGGACGAATGGCCTGCGGATCTTCAACGAACGACCTGAGCCGTAGACGGCAGACGTTCCCTCGGAAGATCCACTGCTCATGTCGCAGCGTCCCGAGAGTTTTTCCGCGACGATTGATTTCGCGAGAGGGCTGTCCTTCCCGCGGCAGGCCTGAGACTACTGCACACCAAGTAATTCCACGCAACGGGGTTCGACGATCTCGAGACAGATGAGAGAGGCTCCGAAACGGCGGCGGAACGACTATCCGCCTCACTCCGAGGTCGCCCTGTTCTGCCGCAAGAGAGATGATTGATCGACAGGTGAGGCGCAGAGCCGTCTCCCGCTTGTGTTCCTTCTCTCTCCTGGCGGATCGATCGGGCCGTGAGTCCGGCCGGATGAGGCGCTCCGGTGTCGGCTGCCCGGATGCGTCTCCCCGCTCGCTTTCCCGCCCGAGGAACCCCTACAAGGCCGATCGGAGGATGGCCTCTACGGCCTTCGTGATTCCGTCACCAGGCGCGCACGGGCAGGACCGCCTTCCGAGGGCGTCCTCCTCGTTCAGGTGCAGCGTCTCCGTCGGCTGCACGGCCTCGTCGTGATCCGACTGATCGACCTCACCTCGGCCGGGCGCGGGCTCGTTCGCGGATCCCCGGCGGCGAGAGGAGGATCGCCGGCGCATCCGCAGTCGCTCATCGACCCATCAGGACGTCCGCTCCGTTCCGGCTCCTCCGACGCTGCCGTCGCGTCGTCCGACCTCGGCGCCGGAGCGGCGGCGACGGGCGCCGCTCCGATGGGACTCGGGTCGGGTCCGGTGAGCGGGCGCGTTCCGCCTCCGGCGCAGTCGGGTGCGGGAGGATGATCGGATGGACGACACGGCGGTACGGCGGCTCCTCGAGGGGCTCGCGGGGGCGGAGGCGAGCTTCCCGTTCGGCCCGGGCACGCGGGTGTGGAAGGTCGCCGGGAAGGTCTTCGCGCTCGAGTCGGAGCGCTTCGAGCGCCCCGTCGTGAGCGTCAAGGCGCTGCCCGAGAACGTGGTGCACCTCGTCGCGGGGGTCGAGGGCATCGAGCCCGGGTACCACCTGAACAAGAAGCACTGGGTGACCGTCGATGCGGGCGGGGCGGTGGAGTCCGGGCTGGTGCTGGAGCTGATCGAGGAGTCCCACGCGATCGTCGTCGCCGGACTGCCCAAGCGGCTCCGGCTCGCCCTCGGCGGCACCGCCGCCGGCTCGCTGAACGAGGACCGCTGAACGACGCCCGCCCGGCGCCGCCCTGCCGCAGCGCCCCCGCCGCGGCAGAGGCTCGCGGGGCGCGGCCTACAGGCCGTAGGAGCGGAGGTACGCGGCGGTGTCGTGCCAGCCCTCGACGGCGAAGCACTCGACGCCCATCGCCTTGACGGGGTAGTCGTTGCCGTCCGGGTCGAGGCGGTCGCCGACGAAGATCATGTCGTCGAGAGGGATGCCCGTCAGCTCGGTGAGCTTGTTCATCCCGTACGCCTTGTCGATGCCCTTGCGGGTGATGTCGACCGACGTCGAGCCGCCGGAGCGGACCTCGAGGTCGGGGAGCACGGCCTGCACGGCCTCACGGAGGGTGTTCTTCTTCTCGCCGTCCGGGTCCCAGGCCTGCTTGACCTCGACGGGCGCGGACTGGCCGAGGGCCGAGAAGGTGATCTGCGAGTCGCGGTCCTCGAGGATCGGGCCCCAGGTCTCGGACTCCCAGTAGCCGAGCTCCTTCGCCTTCTCCTCGACGGCGGCGAGCGCGCGCGACTTCTCGTCCTCGGTGAGGTTCTCGGCGTAGATCTGCGCCCAGTCGCCGTTCTCGTACCGGTAGTACTGCGTGCCGCAGGTGGGCATGAGGTGCAGCTTCGCGAGCACCTCGGGGTCGGCGCCCTCGAGGCGGTCGAGCACCTGCATCCGGAACTGGCCGATCTGGCCGCCCGAGATGATGCACACCTCGGTGGCCTGGAGCAGCTTCACGAAGAGGTCGGCCATCGCCGGGTCGACGGGGGACTTCGAGGCGGCGAGGGTGTCGTCGAGGTCGAAGGCCATCAGGCGGGGCAGGGTGCTCATGGAACTCGTTTCACGGTCTGCGGACGGGGCGGTAACGAGGATACGGGGCGCCGCCGGAACGCGCGCGCGGTCGGCGCGAGCGGGCTCCGAGCGCAGACTGGGGGCATGACCGCCGCCACAGCGCCCGACGGAGGACGCCGCTCCCTCCCGCGCACTCTCGCCCGCATCCTCCTGGGCCTGGTGCTCGTCACGGCCGGCACGGCGCACCTGACGGTCGCGCGTCAGGCCTTCCAGGCGCAGGTCCCGCCGTGGCTGCCGGCCGACCCGGACCTGGTGGTCGTCGCGTCGGGCGTCGTCGAGATCGCGCTCGGGCTCGCGCTCGTCGTGCTCGTGCGGTGGCGCGTGATCGTGGGAGTCGTGGTGGCCGCGTTCTTCGTCGCGGTCTTCCCGGGGAACATCTCGCAGCTGGTGACGCGGACGCCGGCGTTCGGCCTCGAGACGGACGCGGCGCGCGCGGTGCGGCTCGTCTTCCAGCCCCTGCTGGTGGTCTGGGCGCTCTGGTCGACCGGGGCGTTCTCGGCCTGGCGGGCCCGCCGGTCGCGACGCCGCGGGGACTGAGCCGCCGGTCCGCGGCCCGATCGTCCCGCGATCCTCCGGAACGACGAACGGCGGCCGGCGGGAGACCCCGCCGACCGCCGCCCGTGCCCTGCTCGGCTAGGCCGCGAGGCGGCGTCGCGCGACGACCAGCGCGAGACCCGACAGCAGCAGCACGAGGGCTCCGCCGATCAGGCCGGCCGCGTCGGCGCCGGTGTTCGCGAGCGAGCCCGGGCCGGAGCCTCCCGCGACGGGGGCCGCCGTGGTGGTGGGGTGCGGCGACGGAGCCGTGGTGGGCTGCTCCGTCGGGGCGCCGGGCTCGGTCGGCGCCGGGGTGACCGGGACCTCGGCGGCGGGCTCCGTCGTCAGCGACCAGTTGGGGTCGTAGAAGTCGGCCTGGTCGATCACGCCGCGGGCGGTCGACCAGTCGATGAGGAGCTGGCGGATCTCGAGACGCTCGTCGTAGACGAGCGGTGCCTGCGCGACGGCCGGGTAGGCGCCTCCGCCGCTCTGGCGGTAGTTGTTGACCGCCATCACGAAGCGCTCGTCGTCGGCGACCGGGGTCCCGTCGGCGTGGGCGAGACCGCGGATCCGCGAGCCGGCGGGCTGGGAGACGTCGATCACGTAGTCCAGGCCCGAGATCGCGTCGTAGTTGTAGTCCGGGATGCCGTCGGGGCGGTCCTCGGTCGTCGCGTTGGTGCCGGTCTCGGGGTCGAACACGGCGCCCTCGGCGGTCTGCACGAAGTAGCGGGCCGAGAACTCGAGGTAGTCGCGCACCTCGGCTCCGGTCAGCTCCACTCCGCGGAGGGTGTTCTCGTAGATGTACAGGCCCGCGATGTCGCGGATGCTGACCTGCCCCTTCGGGAAGACGGCGGTGCGCGAGAACGGCGACGCCTGCGAGATCACCGGCAGGTCGGCCCACTCGGTGCCCTCGAGCGCCGACTCGACGGTCTCGGCCTGGACGGTGTTGATGAAGTCGATGATCGGGGTGTCCTCGTAGCGCGAGGTCGCGGCCGAGAGCTCCTCGACCGAGTCGGCGACGGGGGTGTTCACGTACTCGATCGTGGCGGCGTGCTGCTCGGCGAGGGCGTCGACCAGTGCGGGCGACTCCTCGGCGATGTCCTTCGCGTAGACGGGCTGCGTGACGGGCGCGTTCCCGGCCGACCAGTCGACCTCGAGGCCGCCCGCGGCGTCCGGCACCAGGTTCAGGGTGACCTCGGTGAGGCCCTGCGCCCAGAACTCGGGCTGGGTGACCAGCACCTGCTCGCCGGCGACGTTGGTGAACAGCGTCTGCGGCAGGTCCTTGTGGCTGTGGCCGGCGACGACCACGTCGATGCCGGGGACCTGCGTCGCGATGTTGTTGACGACGTCCTCGTTGAGGTCGGCCGGGTCGTACTCGGCGTCCGGCACCGTGCCCTGGCCGGTGTGCGCGAGGACGACGACCACGTCCGCCTGCTCCTGCACGATCGGGACCCACTGCTTCGCGGCGGCGACCATGTCCTGGAACTCGAGGACGCCGTCGACGTACTGCTTGTCCCAGACGCGGACGCCGGGGGTGACGAGGCCGAGGACGCCGACGGTGACCGTCTTCCCGTCGATCTCGCGCTCGATCAGCGTGTAGGGGTCGTGGTACGGCTTGCCGGTGGCGACGTCGACGACGTTCGCGCCCAGCAGCGGGGCGTTCAGGTCGCCCTCGTACGCGCTGAGCATGTCGAGCCCGTAGTTGTACTCGTGGTTGCCGACGACCTGCGCGTCGTAGCCGATGGTGTTGAACGCGGTGGCCATCGGGTGCGTCGTCTCGCCGGAGAGGACGCCCGCGGCGCCGTCGCCGAGGCCGTAGTAGTAGGTGAGCGGCGTGCCCTGGATCGCGTCGCCGTTGTCCATGACGAGCACGGACTCCTCGCCCTTCTCGGCGCGGAGGCGGTCGACCTCGGTCGCGACGCGGGTGAGGCCGAGCGCACCGTCGGCCGGGTACGGCGCGTTCGCGAAGTAGTCCCAGTCGTAGACGTGCCCGTGCGTGTCGGTCGTCGACACCAGGGTGAGCTCGACGCCGTCGTCGAGAGGGGCGGCCGAGGCGATCGGAGCGGCGGTGGCGGCTCCGAGTGCGACGACGGCGAGGAGGCTTGCGGCGCGGAGTCTGCGCATCGTGGTCCTGTTCGCGTGATGAGTGGAGTGTGAACGTCCTCGAATCTATGCGCCGCGTGTGAACTGCGCATGACGGGATCGAGAGCATTGCTCGGCGATGCGTCCGCGGTGCCGGCCCGGAGCCGGGGGAGTCCGCGGTGCCGCCCCCGAGCGCAGGAGCCGTCCTCCGGCCCCTCCGCTAGAATCGAGCGGCTGGTCGCGCGGAGGCGGCACGACTGCCGCGCCGCACCCGCCCACCCCCGCCCCTCCCGTCGAGAAGGACACGCCATGCCAGCAATCGTCATCACCGGCGCCCAGTGGGGCGACGAGGGCAAGGGACGCGCCACCGACCTCCTCGGCAGCCGCGTCGACTACGTCGTGAAGTTCAACGGCGGCAACAACGCCGGGCACACCGTCGTCGTGGGCGACGAGAAGTACGCCCTGCACCTGCTCCCCTCCGGCATCCTCACCCCGGGCGTCGTCCCGGTCATCGCGAACGGCGTCGTCGTCGACATCGAGGTGCTGTTCCACGAGCTCGAGGCGCTGAGCGCGCGCGGCGTCGACGTGTCGAAGCTGCTCGTCAGCGCCAACGCGCACGTCATCACCAGCTACCACCGCACCCTCGACAAGGTGACGGAGCGCTTCCTCGGCAAGCGCCAGATCGGCACCACCGGCCGCGGCATCGGCCCGGCGTACGCCGACAAGATCAACCGCGTCGGCATCCGCATCCAGGACCTCTTCGACGAGAACATCCTCCGCCAGAAGGTCGAGGGCGCCCTCGACCAGAAGAACCACCTGCTGGTGAAGGTCTACAACCGCCGCGCGATCCTGGTCGAGCAGGTGCTGGAGGACCTGCTGCAGTACACCGAGCGCCTCCGCCCGATGGTCGCCGACACGTCGCTCGTCCTCTCGCAGGCGCTCGACGCGGGCAAAACGGTGCTGTTCGAGGCCGGCCAGGCCACGATGCTCGACGTCGACCACGGCACCTACCCGTTCGTCACCTCCTCCAACGCGACCTCGGGAGGAGCGGCCACCGGCTCCGGAGTCGCACCGAACCGCATCGACCGCGTCATCGCGGTCATCAAGGCGTACACGACCCGCGTCGGCGCCGGCCCGTTCCCGACCGAGCTCTTCGACGAGTGGGGCGAGTACCTCCGCCGGCAGGGCTTCGAATTCGGCACCACGACAGGCCGCCCGCGCCGCTGCGGCTGGTACGACGCCCCCATCGCCCGCTACTCGGCGCGGATCAACGGGGTCACCGACTTCGTCCTCACCAAGCTCGACGTGCTCTCGGGCCTCGAGACCATCCCCGTCTGCGTCGCCTACGACGTCGACGGCGTGCGCCACGACGAGGTCCCGGTCTCGCAGAGCGACTTCCACCACGCGAAGCCGATCTACGAGGAGTTCCCCGGCTGGCAGGAGGACATCTCCGGCTGCCGCGAGTTCTCGGACCTGCCGCAGACCGCGCAGGACTACGTGCGCGCGCTCGAGGCGATGAGCGGCGCCCGGTTCTCGGCGATCGGCGTCGGGCCGGAGCGCGAGCAGGTCGTCGTGCTGCACGACCTGCTCGACTAGAAGCGGCGAGGAGCCGGGTCGGGCAGACCTCTCGGAGGCGGCCGACGTGGTCACAACGGAGGAAGAACGTCGGGGACCTCGCGGAGTGACGCGGATCCCGGGCCCTCTCGACGAATCCTTCCTCCGGTGTGGACACGACCGCCGCCGAGCGCGCCGGATAATCGGCGCATGCAGATCTACGCCGACCTCCCGGCCGTCCGCGCGCGGCAGATCCTGGCCGACGCCCTCGCTCTCGGCGTGGCCGTCGTGGCGATCGCCGCGGGGATCGCGGTCGGCTCGCTGATCGCCGGCCTGGCCGAGATCGGCCGGCGGCTCGAGAGCGCCGGCAGCGGCTTCGGCTCGACCATGAGCGACGCCGGGACCACCCTCGGCGGCATCCCCCTGCTCGGCGACGCCGTGCGCGCGCCGTTCGACGAGGCGAGCGGGGCCGGCTCCGTGCTGGCCGCCGCCGGACGCGACCAGCAGCAGCTCGCGAGCGCCCTGGCCGTGGTCGCCGGGCTCGCCGTCGGGGGCCTCCCGCTCCTGCTCCTGGCCGTGCTCTGGCTCCGGCCCCGGCTCCGCTTCGCCCGCCGGACCGCCGAGCTGCGCGCCCTCGGCTCGACCGGCGGCGGCACCGAGCTGCTGGCCCTGCGCGCGCTCACCCAGGCGTCCCCCCGCGACATCCTCGCCGCGCACCCGGACGCCGCCGCGGGCTGGCGGACCGGCGACCCCGCCGTCACCGCCGCGCTGGCGGCCCTCGCCCTCCGCCGGGCGGGACTCCGGCCCCGCTGACCCCGCAGGACCATCGCGGGTCCGCCGGAGGGATGATGCCGCGAGCCACTGCGGACGACGCCGGCGACACGGGTGCCTCCGTAGCGTCGAGGACATGCAGAACCAGACCTCCTCCGTCGTGGCGCGCGTCGAGGGCGTGCGCAAGCTCTACGGCAGCACGCCGCCCGTCGTCGCCCTCGACGACGTCACGCTCTCGATCGAGCGGGGCGAGTTCACCGCGGTGATGGGCCCCAGCGGATCCGGCAAGTCGACGCTCATGCACGTCCTCGCCGGCCTCGACACCGCCTCCTCCGGCCGCGTGTTCCTCGGGGACGCCGAGATCACCTCGATGAGCGACGCCGAGCTGACCGTGCTCCGCCGCCGCAGCGTCGGCTTCGTCTTCCAGGCCTTCAACCTCGTCCCCACGCTCGACGTGCGCGGCAACATCCGCCTCCCGTTCGAGCTCGACGGCCGCTCCGTGACCGGCGACGAGGAGCAGTGGATCGCCCGGCTGATCGAGTCCCTCGGGCTCCGCGAGCGCCTCACGCACCGGCCCCATGAGCTCTCGGGCGGGCAGCAGCAGCGCGTGGCGATCGCCCGCGCCCTCGCCACCCGGCCGCAGCTGATCTTCGCCGACGAGCCCACCGGCAACCTGGACTCGCGCACCGGCCGCGAGGTCCTCAGCCTGCTCCGGGCCTCCACCCGCGAGTACGGCCAGTCGATCGCCATGGTCACCCACGACCCGATCGCGGCGGCCTACGCCGACCGCATCGTCTTCCTCCGCGACGGGGCCGTCGTCGACGACCGCCGCGGGATGAGCGCCGAGGAGATCTCGCGCGCGATGCTCACGATGGAGGGCGCGGCGTGAGCGGCGTGCGCACGGGCTCGAGCCAGGGCGGGGGCGCCATCGTCACCGTCGCCGCACTCGCCGCGGCGTTCGGCGCCGTGCTGGTGCAGGTCATCGCCGACATGGTCGCGGCCTTCGCGGCAGCGGGGATCGACGGCATCGGCCAGGTCGCCCTCATGCTCGGGATGGTCGGCGCCGTCTTCTTCGGCATCGCGGTGTTCGTGGGCGGGATCGTCACGGCCAATGCGGTCTCGACCGTCATCGCCGGGCGCACCCGCGAGATCGCCCTGCTCCGCCTGCTCGGCGCCTCCGGCCGGTCGCTGCGCAGCGGGATCGTCCGCACGGGCCTCCTGCAGGGGCTCCTCGGAGCGGCGATCGGCCTGGTCGCCGGCGTCGCTCTCGTGGCGCTCGCCGCGGAGCTCGCCATCCGGAGCGGCACCCTGCCCCGCTTCGACTACCCGCTCGTCTCGCCCGGCCTCGTGCTGCCGCTGATCGCCGTGGTCGCCTCGACGGTCATCGCCTCGTGGTCCGGATCGCGCCGCGTGCTCGCGGTCGCGCCGTCGCAGGCCGCCGGATCCTCCGCCGAGCCCCGCTACGAGGAGCTGCGCGGCCGCACCGCCCGCAACGTCACGGCGATCGTCTTCGTCGTGGTCGGCGCGCTGCTGCTCGCCGCCGGTGTCGTCCTCGGGCTCGCCAACCCCGGCGGCGTCCTCCTCGGGCTGGTCGGAGGCATGGCGTCCTTCACCGGCGTGATCCTCGGGGCGCCCGTCCTGCTCCCTCCGCTCACGGCCCTCGTGGGCCGCGCCTTCGGCCGGGGCCCCGTCGCCCGCCTGGCGTCCGCCAACGCCGTCCGCAATCCGGCGCGCAGCGCCCGCGCCGTCATCGGACTGGTCATCGGAGTGTCGCTGGTCACGATGTTCGCGGTCGCCGCCGCCACCTTCGGCACGATCATGGAGCGCTCGGGTGAGACGAATCCCGAGGTGATCGCGGCGTTCGAGCAGTTCATCCAGGTGAGCACCGCGGTGATGAGCGTCCTGCTCGGCTTCTCGGTCGTCCTGGCCGCCGTCGGGATGGTCAACACGCTGTCGCTCAGCGTGCTGCAGCGCCGGCGCGAGCTGGGCCTGCTCCGCGCGCTCGGCTTCACCGGCTCGCAGGTGCGGTCGATGGTGGTGCTCGAGGCGGCGCAGATGATCATCGCTGCCGCGGTGCTCGGCATCGTGCTCGGGATCGTCTACGGCTGGTGCGGCGCGATCTCGGTGTTCGGCTCGCTGCCGGGCATCGGACTGATCCCGCCGACCGTCCCGGTGCCGATCCTGGTGGCGGTGCTCGTGGTCGGTGTCGTGATCACGGTCGTCTCGGCCGTGCTGCCCGCCCGCCGCGCCACGAAGGTGTCGCCGGTCGCCGCTCTCGCCGTGGCCTGAGGACCGGCACCACGTAGAACCCGCGGCCCGAGGATCGGCGCCCTCACCACGGAGGACCCGGTGCCCCGAGGGCCGGCGCCGCGCAGAACCCGCAGCCGGGGGCCGGCGCCCTCACACCACCGAGAACCCCGCGGCGAGGGGCTCCCGCCCGCTCAGCGCGAGCAGGAGCTCCTCGCCGCGTCCGGCTCGAGCGGCCAGCCCGCCGGTCAGCGCGCAGCACGCCTCGACGGCCTCGCCGGGCAGCACGTGCGGGATCCCGGTGGCCCGCGAGAGGTCGAGCGTGTGCACGACCAGCTCGAGCAGCCGGGTCCGGAGGTACTCGTCCAGCTCGATCGCGTGGCCGCCCACGGCGACGAGGCGGCCGGGACGCTGGGCGGCGACCAGCTCGATCGCGCGGCCCGCCGCCTCCGCCAGCGCCTGAGCCGGCCTGTCGCCGAGCAGCAGCCCCGCCTCGACCCCGCGCCGCGCCACCGCCGCGGGGTCGGCGACGTTCCCGGCCAGCGCGGCGTAGTAGTCGAGCGCGTCCTCGATGGTCGGCTCGGGCGGCTCCGGAGCGAGGAGGTACGCCTCGACCGTCAGCACCGCCCGCGACGCGTGGCCCGCGAGGCCGCGGACGTCCCAGACGCCGAGCCCCGGCTGCTCCCACTGGTCGTCCCGCACCTGCGCGAGCAGACCGACGAGGGCGGCGGCGGCGGACTCGAACAGCGCGGCGGTGCTCATGGAGCCATGCTGGCACGGTGCCCCACACTGATCGCATGAGCAGCCCCCGCCGCCCCGGTCCCGTCACGCTCGTCGGCCGCTCGATCGTCCTCGAGCCGCTCGCCGTCGAGCACGTCGAGCCGCTCGGGCGGGCGATCGGACGTCCGGAGGTGTTCGCCGGCGGCTACGGAGGAGGACCGTCCGGCCTCCCCGGCACCCCGGAGGAGTTCCGCGCCTTCGTCGACCGCTACTACCCCTGGGGCACGGGCCTGCCATTCGCCGTGCTGCAGGAGGGGCGCGTCGTCGGCACGACCTCGCTGGCTGACTTCGACGAGACGCGCGAGGCGGCCCACCTCGGCTGGACGGCCTACGCGCCCGAGACGTGGGGCACCGTCGTGAACCCGGAGGCGAAGCGGCTGGTGCTCGGACTCGCCTTCGACAGCGGCTACGAGCGGGTGAAGCTCCAGGCGGATGCGGTGAACGCGCGCTCGCGGGCCGCGATCCTCCGCCTCGGCGCCGTGTTCGAGGGGGTGCTCCGCCACGACCAGCGGCGGGCCGACGGCTCGTGGCGCGACACGGCCGTCCACTCGATCCTCGCGGCCGAGTGGCCGGCCGTCCGCGACGCGCTCGACCGCCGGATCGACGCGGCGCTAGCGCTCCCTCCCTCGACCGCGCAACCGCTGACCGGGCGGCCGCCCGAGGAGTAGGAAGGAGGCATGGAACGCATCCACTACGCCGGCAGCTCCGTGCTGACGGGTACCGCCATCGCGCGGTCGCTGCTGGCCTACGCGGAGGCGCTGGCGCTCACCAAGGGGTCGATCACGGTCGACATCCCGATCCGCCAGGAGTCCGGCCGGCCCGGACGGGCGGCGCTGCTGATCGGACCGGCGAGCCAGCTGTTCTCGGAGTCCGAGGACGACGGAGCCGAGGAGCTGCTCGACGAGGAGCTCGTCGAGCGCTTCGCCCGCGAGACGGCCCGTCTGGGCGTCTCGCACCCCGTGGCCGAGGAGGACGGCGGCGCCGGGCCGCTCTCCGCTGTCGACACCGAGATCCCGCAGTTCCACGGCGAGGACGACTCCTGGTGAGCATCCGGGGCGCCGGTAGGATCGACACTCACGACTCCGCCCGACCCTTCGCGGACGGGCGACTTCCCGAACGGAGAACCGCCTGATGGGGCGACTGATCTACGACTCGACCCTCGAGGCCGACTTCGACGACCGTCTGCTGGCGCACCTGCAGATCGTGATCGGCTCGAAGCTCGCGCGCAACGAGTCCTTCTACTTCTCGTGGAAGGACTCGCAGGCGGTCGGCGACGGACGCACCTCGATCTGGCTGCACCCCGCCATCCCGCTGCGCTTCAAGTACCACGGCGGCCGTGCCCCGAACATCAACCCGGACTGGATCCGCCAGCTGCTCGCCGACTCGCACACGGCGCACGGGCTGCGGATCAGCGAGGAGCCCCACGGGACCGCCCGTCAGAGCGAGGAGAGCATGCTGTGAAGCGCGTCGAGATCATCTACGGCGGAGCGCCGTTCAGCCTGAGCGAGACGTCGGCCGCGGAGGTGCGCGAGAGCATCGACCGCGCCCTGGACGGCTCCGCGTCGCGCTGGATCACGGTGAACCAGGGCGAGGGCGAGCCCCGCGAGACCTCGATCCTGATCACGCCGGGCGTGGCGTTCTCGGTCGCCGACGTCGCGCACTGAGGTCGATGCCGCGGTCACGGTGACCGCCGCCTCTCACGCCGCCGGCTCGGTCCGGGGCGCTCGCACCGCCGGCCCGCCTCGGAACGACTGCCGTCCTCAGCGCACCCGTCCCGCTCAGCCCGCCAGCACGCGCGGGAACTCCCCCGGGATCTCGCTCGCGAGGTACCCGGCCGGCCCGATCCGTGCGGAGAGGCGCGTGTCAGCCTCCGTGTGCAGGAACGCGCCCCACGCGGCCGCGCCCATCGGATCGACGCCGCGCCCGCGCAGGCCCGCCGTCGCTCCGGCGAGCACGTCGCCGCTGCCCGCGGTGGCCAGCCCGGGGTGCTCGCCCTCGATCCGCACCGCGTCGCCGTCGGGCGAGGCGATCGTGTTGAACAGGCTCACCACCGCGCCGTAGCGCTCGGCGACAGCGAGGGCGGCCCGCTCGACGTCGTCGACCTCCTCGCCGAGGAGCCGGGACGCCTCCTCCGAGTTCGGGGTCAGCAGGAGCCGGCCCGCGAGCCTCCGCGCGAGACGGCGCTGCCCGGGCAGGACTCCGAGCGGGAAGGCGTCGAGGTGCACGGCCGGCACGTCGTCGAGGAGCGGAGCGAGGGCACGGAGGGTCGCGGCGGTCGCGCGCGGGTCGTCCAGGCCGGGTCCGATCAGGGCGACGTCGGCGGAGGAGAGCTCGCCGGCCAGGACGTCGAGCCCGCGGCCCGAGACGGAGCCGGTGCGCGTCTCCGCGAGCGGGACAACTCCGCACTCCGGCAGCGCGACCGCGGTGGCCGACGCGACCGACTCGGCGACGCAGAGCGTGATGTGACCCGCGCCGGTCCGCAGCGCGGCGATCCCCGCGAGGATCGCGGCGCCGGGCGTCTTGCGGGCGCCGCCGACGACGACCACGTCGCCGCGGGAGTGCTTCGAGCCTCCGGGCTCCGGGAGGGGCCAGCGCTGCTCGAGCAGGGCGCGGGAGACGAGGTCACTCATGAGGGTCTCCTTCTCCGTCCGCGCGGTCGTCGTGCCGGGTGACGGGGGCGCCGGAGCGCTCGAGGTGGGACGTGCGGTTGAAGAGGTCGAGGCGCCACGCGTCGCCGTCGCGGACGAGACGGGTGACGGAGCCGTTGGCGACGGGCGTCGAGGCGCCGATGTCGAGCAGCTCGTGCTCGGAGAGGCCCTCGAGGACGTAGCGGAGGACGAGGACGACCGCGTCGTGGCAGAAGAGGATCGCCGGCCCGGGAGGCGCGGCGACGGCGAGGTGGTCGACGAAGGCGCGGATGCGGAGCGCGAGGTCCGTCCAGGCCTCGCCTCCCGGCGGCCGGTAGTAGAACTTGCCGAGCCACTCGCGCCGCGCCGCCTCCTCGGGCATCCGGGCCCGCACGCCGGCGGAGGTGAGGCGGTCGGTGACGCCGAGGTCGCGGTCGCGCAGGCGCTCGTCGGGGCGCAGCCGCAGGTCGATGCCGGCCTCGCCGAGGGCGAGGCGCGCGGTCGCGGAGGCGCGGCGGTAGGGCGACGTCCAGGCGGAGGCGGGCCGCGCCTCCTCGGCCAGCCAGCGGCCGAGCGCGCGCGCCTGCTCCTCGCCGGCGGGGGAAAGCTCGACGTCGGGGTCGCGGCGGTCGACGGCGATCTCGTGCGCCCCCGAGGCCTCGGCGGCGCTCGCCGCGATGTTGGCGAGGCTCTCGCCGTGGCGGACGAGGAGGAGCTCGGTCGGGCCGGTGGAGGAGGCGGGCATGGCTCCACGCTCCGCCTCGCGGGCCGGAGGCGCCAGGGGGTTCCGCCGCGGCGACGCGGGTTGCTACGGAGTCGTCAGGGGTTCCGCCGCCGTCAGGGCGCCTCTCCGTCGGCGCGCTCCTCCGCAGAGACCGCCGTGACGACCGCGGTGAGCGTCTCGGGGTTGCTCAGGATGCGGAAGTGCCCGCCGGTCTCGATCCGGACGTTGACCGCGCCCTCGAGCATGCTGCCCTCGGGGATGTGCGGATCGAAGAGGCCGAACACGGAGGTGATCCGCGCGTTCGCTCCGGAGCGGCTCGACAGCAGCAGGGTCGTGGCGTCGCGCGGCGAGAAGGCGCGCAGGCTCCGGAGGACCAGGTAGGGCGCGTAGCGGGAGCCGCCGAACGGAGTCGCCACGGCGACCATCCGGTCGACCCGGCCGTCCGGGTCGAGCTCGGTCATCACGTACTTGCCGATCAGTCCGCCCTTGCTGTGGGCGACGATCACCACGTCGCGGAGCCCGTGCTCGGCGAGGTAGGCGGCCACGTCCTCCGCGGTCCGGGCGACCGGGCGGCCGTTGCGGCCGAGGCTCGTCAGCACGTGGAGAGGGTGCCCGCGCTCGTGCAGCGGATCGATGATCGGGCGGAGGAAGGACCAGGTCTCCCAGATCCCCGGCAGGACCACGACGGGCCGCCGGTCGCCGTCGAGGTAGTCGTCCGGGGCACGGCGCGAGAGGACGCCGCGCACCTGCCAGGCGACGGCGTAGGCGTAGTCGCGGATCCACCAGACGGCGTCGCGGACCAGGCTTCGGAGCCGGCTCATGCGGCCGGCTCCGACCGGAGGGGGAGCGGGGCGGCGGGCCTTTCGCCGAGCGCAGCGGCGAAGCGGAGGATCTCGCGGGCGAGCGCTCCGGGCTCGGTGCGGGGGACGACGTGGCGCGAGCCGGCGAACTCGACGAGCCGCCCCTCGCGCGCGTGGGCCGTGAGCCGCTCGCACCAGTCACGGGTGGCGATCGGATCGTCGCGGCCGCGGGCGACGAGGACCGGCACCTCCAGCCGGGCGACGCGCTCCTGCACCGGATGCCTCAGCATCTCGGGCAGCTGGCGCAGGTACCAGCGCAGGCCGCCGCGCAGGTAGTCGGCCAGCAGGATCGCGTCGACGCCCACCGGCTCGCCGAGGCAGTCCCGCAGCAGCGCGAGCCCCTGGCGGACCGCTCCGGGCCGCTGCGGATCCACCACCGGCCCGATCAGCACCGCGCCGTCGACCAGGCCGGGCGCGCGCAGCCCCAGCTCGACCGCCACCTGCGACCCCATCGAGTGCCCGACGACGACCGCGCGCGAGACGCCCAGTCCGCGGAGGACCTGCTCGACCTGCCGCGCGTGGTCCTCGAGGCCGACCCTCCGCCGCGGGCGCGCGTTCGCGCCGAAGCCGGCGAGGTCGACGCCGATCACCCGGCCGTGCCGCTTCAGGCGGGCGGCGAGCGGCGAGAAGGTGTGGTGCGACATCCCGATCCCGTGGATCAGGACGAACACCGCGCCCGCTCCGGCCGGACCGGTGTCGACCGTCCGCAGCGTGACGCCCTCGACCTCGTGTCGCACGGGGAGGACGCGGCGGGGCGGTGTCGGCAGCATCGTCCCAGGCTAGGGATCGGCGGCCGGCCGCGCGGGGGGATGTGCCCGCTCCCGCCGTGGTCTAGGCCGCATCCGCCCTGGGGAGGAGCGTTCACCCCGCCGGCCGCCGGCGGTCCCCGCCGAGCGTCCCGTCGTGCCCGCTGTCAAGCGGCTCCTCCGCGGCGGCGCCCCTGCCTAGCCTCGGAGGAGGGGGTCGGCGTACGCCGCTCCCGGAGGGATGACGCCATGCGGATCGCGATCGTCGGGGCGACCGGCAACCTGGGGACGGCGCTGCTGCGGCGCCTGCACGGCGAGGCCGGGGTGGAGGAGATCGTGGGCATCGCCCGCCGGGCCCCTCGGCTCCGCTCGGAGGAGTACCGCGACGTGCGCTGGGTCGAGATCGACCTCGCGTCGAGCGTCGCCCCGCGGCGGCTCCGCGAGGCCTTCGCCGGCGTCGACGCCGTCGTCCACCTCGCCTGGGCGCTGCAGCCCAGCCACGACGAGCCGTTCCAGCGGCTGGTCGACGTCGGAGGCACCGCGGCCGTGCTCGAGGCGGTCGCCGCCGCGGGAGTCGGCCAGGTCGCCGTCGCCTCGTCCGTGGGCGCCTACAGCGCGGCGCCGAAGTCGATCCGGGTCACCGAGGACTGGCCCACGGGCGGCCTGCACACCTCGACCTACAGCCGCCACAAGGCCGCGAACGAGCGGCAGCTCGACGCCTTCGAGGAGCGGCACCCCGAGATCGTCGTCACACGCCTGCGCCCGGGGCTCGTCTTCCAGCGCGGAGCGGCGACGGAGATCGCCGGGCTCTTCGGCGGTCCCCACTACCCGACGCGGTGGCTGAAGGCGGTCCGGATCCCGGTCCTGCCGCTGCCGCGGAGCATCGTCTTCCAGGGCGTGCACGCCGACGACGTGGCCGACGCCTTCTGGCGCGCGCTCGACCGGCGCGCCGGCGGGGCCTTCAACATCGCGGCCGAGCCGGTCCTCACTCCGGAGCGGCTGGCGCACGCCTTCGGCGCCCGCCTGGTCACGGTGCCGTTCGGGCTGCTCCGCTCCGTCGTCACCGCGACCTGGCACCTGCGCCTGCAGCGCACCGACGCGGGCTGGCTCGACATCGCGGGCAACGTCCCGGTGATGTCGACCGAGCGCGCCCGCGCCGAGCTCGGCTGGGCGCCGACCCGCACGGCCGAGGAGGCGCTCGCCGAGCTCGTGGCCGGCCTGGCCGACCGCTCGACCGTCCCGGGCTCGCCCCCGCTCCGGGGCTGATCCGGCCGGGAGTCGATCGGAGGCGAGCCCTCCCGGTCAGTCGGCGACGCGGATGAGCACCTTGCCCGTCGCGCCCTGCTCGACCGCGTCGTGGGCGGCCGCGGTCTCCTCGAGCGGGAACCAGGTCAGCGGGAGGCCCGCCTCCTCGCCCACCGGGAGCGCGCCGTCGACGAGCGCCGCGGTGATGTCCTCGGCCGCGGCCTGCAGCGCCTCCTCGCCCACGGTGTAGAGCAGCAGGCCCTGCCAGCGGGCGTTCTTCGCGAAGCTCGCGACGATCGGCACGGTGAACTCGTCGCCGTTGTTGTTCGCGTAGTACCCGATGCTGCCGTGGTTGGCGAGCACCTCGACGTCGAGCGCGGCGTTCTGAGCCGGTGCGACCTCGACCACGTGCTGGACGCCCTGGGGGGCGAGGTCGCGGATCCGGTCGGCGAGCGCGTCGTCCGGGTACTGCAGCACGTGCTGCGCACCGGCCGCGCGGGAGAGCCGCTCCTTGGAGTCGCTGCTCACCGTCGCGATGACGGTCGCCCCGGCCCAGACCGCGAGCTGGATCGCGGCGTGCCCGACGGCTCCGGCACCGCCCTGGACCAGGACGGTGCGGCCGGCGAGGGCGCCGGGGGCGAGGCGGGAGGGGCCGTGCTCGTGCACGGTGAGGGCGCGGTGGGCGGTCATCGCGGGGACGCCGAGGCTCGCGGCGACGTCGATGCCGACGCCCTCGGGCAGGCGCACGACGTGCTCAGCGGCGAGCACCGCCGACTCCTGCGCGGTGCCGGTGGGGCGGCGGTGCGCGGAGAGGTACATCCAGACCCGGTCGCCGACGGCCAGGCCCTCGACGCCCTCGCCGAGCGCCTCGACGACACCGGCGCCGTCCTGGTTCGGCACGACCTCGTCGAACGCGAGGTCGCCGTCGGCGCGCGCCTTCCAGTCGGTCGGATTCACGCCCGACGCCAGGACGCGGACGCGGACCTCGCCGGCGCCCGGCGCCCGCTCCTCCCGGTCGACGAGGGAGAGGACGGAGGAGTCACCGGTGCGGGAGTAGACGATCGATCGCATACGGAGGGCAAGGAGCGCGGGCGGCGGTGTATTCCCGGCGGCACGACGAAGGGCGGCGGGCCCGGAGGCCCACCGCCCTGTCAGCGCCGACGGATCAGTGCTGCACGTCCTCCTGGACGGCGTGCTTGGCCTCGCGGGCCGAGTCCTTCACGTCGTCGGTGGCGGAGGTGCCCGCCTCCTTGACGTTCTGCGCGGCGTCGGTCGCGGTCTCCTTGACGGAGGCGAACGCCTGCTGCGCGGGCTCGCGGAGCTCGCTCGCCGCCTCCTTGGCCGCGTCGGTCACCTTGTCGACGACCGGCTGGGCCTGCTCCTTGACGCGGCTCGCCGCCTCCTTCTCCTTGCTGGAGGCGGGGATGAGCGAGGCGACGAGGAGTCCGGCGCCGAGGGCGATGAGCCCCACGGCGAACGGGTTGCCCTCGGCCTTGGCCTTCGCCGAGCCCGCACCGCTCGAGAGCGAGTCGGAGGCGTCGTGCGCCGAGCCCATCACGCGGTCGCGGACGGAGCCCACGGCCGACTTGACCTTGTCGGTCTGACGCTGCGCGATGGCGGACGGGCTGACCTTCTCGGCCAGCGCGTCGACGTCCCCGCCCAGCTCGAGGCGCGTGCGCTCGATGTCCGCCCGGATCTCCTCGGGTGTCTTGTTCTGTCCTGCGTCGTACGTCATCGTCCTGCCCCGTTCGGCTTGAGGGTGTCGGGAATCTTCTTGAGGGAGTCGACCGTCTCGGGAGCGCCGTCGACCTGCTTCAGGCTCTTGCGGCCCACCGCGTAGAGGATCGCGGCCACGATCGCCCAGATGACGGCCACGACCACTCCGGACCAGCCGTTGCCGATCAGAGTGCCCAGGCCCCACCAGAGGGCGATCGAGAGGAAGAGCACGGCCATCAGCGCGGCGTAGCCCGCCCCGCCGAGGAGGCCCGCTCCCTTGCCCGCCTTGCCGGCGGACTCCTTGAGCTCGGCCTTGGCGAGGGCCATCTCCTGGCGGATCAGCGTGGAGAGGTCGCGCGAGACCTCGCCGAGCAGATCGCCCAGCGACGTCGACCCGGCCCGCTGGTCGGGCGTCTCCGTCGAGCGGTGGACGCCCGTCGGGTCGGTCACAGCCGGCCGCCGTTCGGGAAGCCGCCGTCGAGCGGGTCGGCGACGGGCTCGGTCGGCGCGTAGTCGCGCTCGAGGGAGCTCGAGCCGACGGTGCCGTAGGCGGACGCGACGGGCGCGTCGTACGCGGAGGCGTCGGAGTGCGCGGTGGTCGAGGCGGGGGCGTCGAACTCGGGTCCGTCGGTGCGGGTGCTCGTCGCCTCCTTCTCGTCCTTCGCCTCGGCGGTCAGGGCGCGGATGAGGCGCCCGCCGACGAGTCCCGTCGCCGCGGCGATGAGGATGAAGGCACCCGGGCGGCGGCGGGCGAACGCGCGGACGTCGTCGAGGAGCTCGGACGGGTCGCGGTTCTCGAGCCACGAGGCCACACCCTGCACGCGGGTGGCCGCCTGGGAGACGAGCTTCGCGGCGGCGTTGTCGCTGCCGCCCTCGCCGTTGGCCAGCGCGGTCAGGTCGTCACTGAAGGCGCGGGCGCCCTTGGCGGCGTTCTCCTTCTGGGCGTGGGCCTGCTCGGTGAGCTGGGTGCGGCTCTGGTCGTAGAGGTCCTTGACCTGGACCTTGGCCTCCTGGACCACGTTGGCGGCCTCGTCCTTGCCGGTCGAGAGCACTTCGCTCGCGGCCTGCTTGGCGTCGCCGGCGACGGCGCCGGCCTGGTCCTTGGCGGTGCCCGCGGCGGCGCTCGCCTTCTCCTTCGCGGAGTCGGCCGTGCTGCCCGAGGAGGAGCCGGAGGAGGTGTCCGTGGAGGCGACGTGCGCCCCGCTGTCGATGGGGGTCTCGGTCGCGCCGAAGTTCGCGGCGCCGTCTCCGAACGGAGGTGAAGCGGGATCGATGTTCGACATCGTCTGTCCCTTCCAGGATCGAGTGGGGAATGAATGCGTGCCGGCGTCGCCAGTCTGTTCGGGCCCTCGAGTACCGGGAAGGGCATAGCGGCTGACCCCCCGATGGGGCTACCATCCCGCGCCCACGAGGGCGGGTCCCGAGGGCCCGTGGATCGACTGCTCCGCCGCCGCGTCAAGCCCCTTCTGACCCGCGAACAGGGCTCCCTACCGTCGAGAGGACAGACATCGGACGTCCGCACCCGGATCCGCCCGGCTACCCCGGAAAGGCAACCAGTCATGTTCTTCCACCGTCAGGAACTCCAGTTCACGTCCACGCCCTCGAAGCCCGACGCGGTCTTCGCCCGCCGCTTCCAGGAGGTGCTCGGCGGCCAGTACGGCGAGATCACCGTGGCGATGCAGTACGGCTTCCAGGCCTGGAACGCCCACGACCCGGGCAAGTACCGGGACCTGCTCTTCGGCATCGGCGCCGAGGAGTTCGGCCACGTCGAGATGATCGCCGTGATGATCGCCCAGCTGCTCGAGAAGGCCCCGGTCGAGCAGTCCGAGGACGCGATGAAGAAGGACCCCGTGCTCGCGGCGGTCATCGGCGGCTCCGACGTGCAGCACGCCATCGTGGCCGGCGCCGGCGCGCGCCCCGTCGACAGCATGGGCAACCCGTGGCAGGGCTCCTACATCACCGCCAGCGGCAACCTGCTGGCCGACTTCACCGCCAACGCGAACGCGGAGATGCAGGGTCGGCTCCAGGTCGCCCGGCTTTACCACATGACCGACGACCACGGCGTGCGCGACCTCCTGTCGTTCCTCCTGGCCCGCGACACCATGCACCAGAACCAGTGGATCGCGGCGGCCGCCGAGCTGCGCGCGGAGGGCCGGGAGGACCTGCCCGTGCCCTCGAACTTCCCGATCTCGAAGGAGGAGCGCTCCGTGTCGTACGAGTACATCAACTTCTCGGACGGAGCAGCGGCCTCCGAGGGCAGCTGGGCCTCGGGCCCGACCCCGGACGGCAAGGGAGAGTTCAGCTACCGTGTCGCGGAGCCCGGCGGCAACGTCCCGATGCCCCCGCCCACGCAGCCGGACGAGCGCCTCTACGGCACCGACCCGAAGCCGAACATCGTCGAGAAGGCAGTGGGGGCCGTCAAGGACGCGGTGACGGGCAAGTGAGCGCCGCACGGGTCCTCGGGGCGCTCGGCGCCTCCGCTCTGACGATCGGCCTGCTGGCCGGCTGCACCGGCGACGCCCAGACGCCGTACCAGTCGGGGAGCGCGGTGCCCACCAGCGCCGACGACGGATCGTCGCAGACGCCCACGAACGCGCCCTCGCAGTCCGCTCCGTCCGAGTCCGCCACCCCGGCGACCTGATCCCGCGCCCTCGACCGGCCGGCCCCGGTCGAGGGCGCGAATCATCGCAGTCCAGCGGGCACCCGGGCAAGCCCCTTCCCGCTCCCAGGAAGCGGGCAGTTCCCGGTCCTACGGTCGTGCCAACGATCAGCGAAGGAGGCACCACCATGGGGCTCGATGACAAGATCAAGAACGCCGCTCAGGACATCGCCGGCAAGGCGAAGGAAGCCCTGGGCGACCACAAGAACGACGACAGCCTGAAGGCCGAAGGCCAGAAGGACCAGGCCGCGGCCTCGGCCAAGAAGGCCGGCGAGGACGTCAAGGACGTCTTCAAGTAGGTCTCGGCAGTACCGCGAAGGCGGCGCTCCCCTCGGGGGGCGCCGCCTTCGCTGTTCCCCGGCTAGGGGTGCAAGACGACCTTGATGCAGCCGTCCTCCTTCTTCTGGAAGGTCTCGTAGAGGGCCGGAGCGTCCTCGAGCGGCGCCCGGTGGGTCACGAGGTCCATCACGCCGAGCGGATCGGAGGAGTCCTCCACCAGCGGCAGCAGGTCGTCGATCCAGCGCTTCACGTTGCACTGGCCCATCCGCACCGTCACCTGCTTGTCGAACATCGACTTCAGCGGCATCGGGTCGGCCTCTCCGCCGTAGACCCCGCTCAGCGACACGGTGCCGCCGCGGCGCACCAGGTCGAGGGAGGCGTGCACCGCGGCGAGGCGGTCGACGCCGACCGTGTCCATCGCCTTGCGGGCGATCGGGTCGGGCAGGAGCCCCGCCATCGACTGCGCGAACGAGCCGACAGGCGAGCCGTGCGCCTCCATGCCGACCGCGTCGACGACGGAGTCGGGGCCGCGCCCGTCCGTGAGGTCGCGCAGCTGCGCGGCGATGTCGTCGGACAGGTCGAAGGTCTCCACGCCGTACCGCTCGGCCATCGCGCGCCGCTCGGCGACGGGCTCCACGGCGAGGACGCGGTAGCCGCGGTGGGCGCCGATCCGCGCCGCGAACTGGCCGACAGGGCCGAGTCCGAAGACGACCAGGGTCCCGCCGTCGGGCACCTGCGCGTACTCCACGCCCTGCCAGGCGGTGGGCACGATGTCGCTGAGGAAGAGGTAGCGCTCGTCCGGCAGGTCCGTGCCGACGACGATCGTGTTGTAGTCGGCCAGCGGCACGCGGAGCAGCTCGGCCTGCCCGCCGGGGACCTGGCCGTACATCTTCGTGTAGCCGAAGAGCGCCGCTCCCGAGCCGTACTCGGTGACCTGCGTCGTCTCGCACTGCGACTGCAGCCCTCGGCGGCACATGAAGCACTCGCCGCAGGCGATGTTGAAGGGCACGACGACCCGGTCGCCGGGCTTCAGGGTGGTGACTCCGGAGCCCACCTCCTCGACGACGCCCATCGGCTCGTGGCCGAGCACGTCCCCGCGGTCGATGTAGGGCCCGAGGAGGCGGTAGAGGTGCAGGTCGGAGCCGCAGATCGCGGTCGAGGTGATCCGGACGATCGCGTCGGTCGGCTGCTGGATGCGGGGGTCGGGGACGGTCTCGACCGAGACCTTCTCGATGCCCTGCCAGGTGAGTGCTCGCATGCTCGTGTCCGTTCTCCGGCTCGCGCCGGTCGGGGTCGGTGTCCCTCCACCGCACACCCGGAGGGCGCCGAGGGGGAGGGGCTTGACGCTCCCCGGAGCGTTCCCGAGGGGGATTCCCGGGAGAACGCACGGACGTGCATCCCGCGTTCACCCGACTCACGGCGGCCGAGTGGTGGGATGGGGGGATGGATGCTCTCTACACCGCCATCGCCCACGCCTCCGGTGGAGGACGCGACGGCCACGTCCGCACCGAGGACGACCGTCTCGACCTCGACACCCGCGCCCCGCAGGAGCTCGGCGGCTCCGGCGAGGGGACCAACCCCGAGCAGCTGTTCGCGGCCGGCTACTCCGCCTGCTTCCTCAGCGCCCTGCACGGAGCCGGTCGCCAGCTGAAGATCGACACGACCGACGCGGCCGTCTCGGCCAGCGTCTCGATCGGGAAGAACGACTCCGACGGCTTCGGCCTCTCGGTCGAGCTCGACGTCTACGTGCCGAAGGCGAGCTCCGAGGACGCGCAGAAGGTGGCCGATGCGGCGCACCAGCTCTGCCCGTACTCCAACGCCACCCGCGGCAACATCCCCGTGCAGATCAACCTGGTCGACTGACCGGGACCTCTCGACGGCCCCTCCCGGACTCCGGGCAGGGGCCGTCGTCGTGTCCGGGGGCGGTCCGTTAGGGTCGGGGCATGACCGAGGAGCTGTCGCACGAGGAGCCGTCGCACGAGGAGTCCCTGGCGCGGGCCGAGCTCGTGCAGATCCGTCAGAGCATCGACAACATCGACGCGGCGCTGATCCACCTGCTCGCCGAGCGCTTCAAGTTCACGCAGAAGGTCGGCCGGCTGAAGGCCGCGCACGGGCTGCCCGCCGCGGACCTCGAGCGCGAGGCCCGCCAGATCGCGCGGCTGCGGGCGCTCGCCGAGGAGTCGCACCTCGACCCGGCGTTCGCCGAGAAGTTCCTCGGGTTCATCGTCGCCGAGGTCATCCACCACCACCAGCGCATCGCCGACGGCGCCGAGGACTGAGGCTCAGCCCTCGATCCGCAGCAGCCCCGCCGTGCGCTCGCGCAGCACGCCGAGCAGCAGCGGGTAGTCGGGGAAGAGCTGGTCGCGCCGCAGCGTCGGCACCCGCAGCCCGAGGGGGACCTCCGTGACGCGGCCGTTCGTCTCGGTGAGGGTCAGGCGGAGGCTATGGCTCCCCGTCGGGCTCGAGGCGACGACCGAGCGCAGAGCCTCGAGCGGGAAGACCAGCCCGTCGATCTGGATGGCCGACTCCGACACCACGATCGAGCCCGGCAGCCCGGGCCGCAGCGCCAGCCGCGCGGCGACCAGCCCGAGCGGGAGGGAGAGCGCCACGACGACCGCCCCCAGCGCGATCTGCGCGCGGTCGCCCGACGGGGATCCCGCGAGGGCGACGGCCAGGACGCCGGCGGCGAACGCCTCCGTGGCGACGACGACCAGGGCGACCGCCCGGCGCTGGAGCGGAGCGCGGTGCGGCCGGAAGCGGACGGCCGAGGCGGGCCCGGCCAGAGCGGGCGGCAGGGCGTGGCGGACGCGGGCGGCGGCGCCGAGGTCGGCGAGCAGGGCGGCGAGGTCCTCCGGGCGGAAGTGGCCGCAGCGCACCTCGACTCCGTCGCCGCGGCACCAGGCGACGAAGCCGTCGCCGTCGGCGGACTCGAGGAAGCGGACCGACCGGCGGGGCCACTGCTCGCGGCGGCGGCGGCCGCGCATCAGCACGACCTGCGTCTCGGTCGTCATCACGCGGGTGGGGGAGACGACGAAGAGCGAGACCGCCGAGGCCAGTCCGATGACGACGGTGAGGGCGAGGAGCCCGAGCGCGAGCACCGACTCGTCGAGGACGCCGCGGCGGTCCGCGAGGACGGCGAACGGGATGAGCACGGCCGCGAGGCCGGCGCCGAGGAGCCGCAGGAGGAGGGCGCGGAGGCGCCGCAGGACCGATGGGCCGTACACCCGTCGCGTCCGGATCGCCATCGGTTCCGACTCCATCGCGTCAGGCTAGCCCCGGCCGGGGCCGGTCGCCCGGAGAGGCGGGGCGGTGGCGCGATCCTCGCGCCACCCGTCCCCGGTTCGGGGGAGGAGTGGCGCGAGGATCGGCCTACGCCTCCGCGGTGCGGTGCAGGGCGCGGACCGAGACGACCCGGCGGCGGGCGATCGCGGCGACGGTGAGCAGCAGGCCGAACAGCAGCCAGATCACCAGGCCGACGACGGCGCCGGCCGTGCCGTCGGTGCCCTCGACCACTCCGGACAGCGCGTTCTGCGCCGCCGAGAGCGGCAGGAACCCGAGCACGTCGTCGAACAGCCCGGGGACCGTCGAGATGATGCCCGCGCCGAGCGCGATCACCGCCGCGACCATCGCGAGGAAGCGGCCGATCCCTCCGAGCAGGGCGACCAGCCCCTGGTTCACCGCGGCGAACGAGGCGCCGGTGAGCATCGCCAGGAGGGCGAAGCCGACCCAGCGGCCCGGCTCCAGGCCCGCGACCCCGCTCATCACGATCGCGACCGCGAGTCCCTGCACCACGCCGATCACGAGCGCCGGCACGTAGGAGGAGAGGGCGAGCGCCGCGGAGGATCGGGTCGAGGAGAGCGCGCGGTGCGAGAACGCGGCGAGCACCAGGAACGTCGCGAGGGCGCCGAGCCAGAGGGCGATCGTCGCGAAGAACGGGACGCTGGAGGCTCCGAACAGGTCGGTCGCGCTGCTCGCGTTCTCGACCGGGTCCGAGACGACGTCGGCGAGGTTCGTCGACTCCGACTCGGTGTAGGTCGGGAGCTGCGCGACCGCGGCGTCGAGGCCGGTCGCGAGCGTGCGGGTGCCGTCGGCGAGCTGCACGGCGCCGTCCGAGACCCCGCTCGCGCCGTCGGCGAGCTGGTCGGCTCCGTCGGCGGCGGAGGAGGCTCCCGTGGCGAGGTCGGCGGCGCCGCCCGCGGCGGTGGTCGCGCCGGTCGCGAGGTCGCGGGCGCCGGCCGCGGCGGCGGTGGCGCCGGTCGCGAGCTGCGCCGACCCGGCCGCCGTGGTGTCGAGGCCGTCGGCGAGCTGGGACGCTCCGCCCGCGGCGTCGTCCGCGCCGTCGGCGAGCTGCGTCAGGCCGCCGGACAGCTGTCCGATGCCCCCCGAGAGAGTGCGCGCGCCGGTGGCGGACTGCCCGACCGCGTCGATCAGCGAGGGCTGCCCGTCGCCGCCGAGGCGGATGCCCGCGTCGATCCCGGCGACGGCTCCCGCGGTCGTCGTGGCGAGGGTGGTCGCGCCGGTGGGTCCGTCGGCCGAGGCGATGACGGCGCGCGCGGCGAGGCACTGCGTCGTCTCGCAGCCCTCGAGGGCGGCGCTGAGCGCCTCGAAGGTCCCCGCGGTGGCGGCGGCGGCGCCGGCGCTGAGTGCGGCGACCTGCTGGGTCCCGTCGCCGGTCCTCACCACTCCCTCCCTCAGCTGGTCGAGCCCGTCGGCCAGGTCGGAGGCGCCGCCCTGCAGCGCGGTCGCCCCGGTCGCCGAGTCGCGGGCGCCCGTCGCGAGCTGTCCCACTCCGCCGGAGAGGCCGCGCGCACCGGTGGCCAGCTGCGCGACTCCGCCGGAGAGGTCGGAGGCCCCGGTGCCCAGCTGCCCCACGCCGTCGGCGAGGGACGAGGCTCCGGTGCCGATCTGCCCGACGCCGTCCGAGAGAGAGGAGGCGCCGGTGGCGAGCTCGTCGATCCCGTCGGCGAGGCTGCTCGTGCCGTCGGCGAGGGTCGAGGCGCCGGTGCCGAGCTGGTCGGCGCCGTCGGCGAGCGTGCCCGCGCCCTCGGCCGCCTGGCCGATCTGCTCGTTGAGGGTGTTGAAGCCGACGTAGACGTTCTCGAGGTAGGCCGTGGTCAGCTGCGTGTTGAGCAGCGAGGTGGCGGTGCTGGTCACGGTGGCCGAGATGGCGTCGTCGACGAGCTTGGCCTTCTCGCTGGTGGCGATGTCGATGGTCGCCTTCGTCGCCTCCGCGGCGTCGCCGGAGTACGAGGTGGCGGCGGCGGAGAAGGAGGAGGGGATCGTCACGACGGTCGCGTAGCTGCCGTCGGCGAGGCCCTTGGCGGCGTCGTCCTTGTCCGTGAGGACCCAGGTGAAGTTGCCCGTCGAGTCCGAGCCGGAGACGTTGGGCACCGGGGTCGTGCTCGCGGACGGCGTCGCGCTCGCCGAGGGGGTGGAGGAGGGGGCGTCCGAGCTCGCGGAGTCGGTGCCGCCCGTCACCAGGCCGGCCGCGAGCTGGCGCCCGAGCGGCACGGTCTGCCCGTTGATCTCGACCGGGGTGTCCTCGTTGACCACGGCGGCCGTGATCGTGTCGAGGCGCTCGGTCGGGTTCCAGAGCGCCCACACCAGGAGGCCGCCGATGACGAGGGGGACCAGGACGATCCCGAGAAGGGTCAGCCAGGACACCTTCTTGACGCCGCGGGGGCGTTCGAGGGAGAGGAGAGCCATCTGTCAGAGGACCTTTGCGATCGCGCGGCGCTCGGCCGCGGGCGAGACCGCGAGCACGCCGCGGTCGGAGGGGAGGAGGTCGTCGAGCGCCTCGGCGTCGACGGAGGAGGCGACCACGGTGAACGCGTCGTCGGCGGCGCGGGCGGCGTCGAGCTCGGCCCGGATCGCGCCGCGCAGCTGCGGGTCGGTGACCGTGTCGAGGTCGTCGAGCACCAGGATCGGCGGAGCCGACTCCAGGGCCGACCGGACGTCGGCGACGGGGTCGGCGGCTCCGGCGAGGCGCACCAGCCCGACCCGGCCGCGCACGGCGGCGGAGCGGATCGGCACGACCAGGCCCGCGACCTTCAGGCGCCCGGAGTCGGGGGCGAGCCGGCCGGCGATGCTCAGCAGCAGCGCGGTGCGGCCGGAGCGGTGCGGCCCGTGGACCACGAGGGAGGAGCCGGGAGCGACCCGCAGCGAGACGCCGCTGTAGACGGGACCGTCGGGTCCGTCGAGGCGGAGGTCCTCGGCCGCGATCACGTCCGTGGATCCGGGCTCCGGCCAGTCGGCCAGCGCGAGCTCCTTCGTGAGGCCCTCGCCCTCGACGTCGAAGGACGGCAGGACGCGGTCGAGCCAGCGCGGCATGTGCCAGGCGCGGTCGCCGAGCAGGTGCAGCACGGCGGGCACCAGCGTCATCCGCACGATGAACGCGTCGACGAAGACGCCCACGGCGAGCCCGAGCGCGATCGGCTTGATGTTGGTGTCCCCCTCCGGCACGAAGGCGGCGAAGACCGAGAACATGATGACCGCGGCGGCCGTGACCACCTTGGCCGAGCCGACGAAGCCCGACTCGACAGCGGCGCGCGCCGGCCTCCCGTGCACGTAGTCCTCGCGCATCCGCGAGACCAGGAACACCTCGTAGTCCATCGCGAGGCCGAAGAGCACGCCCATCAGGATGATCGGCATGAAGCTGATGATCGGGCCCGTCTTGTCGACGTGCAGAGCGTCCGAGAACCATCCCCATTCGAACACCGCCGCCACGGCGCCGAAGGACGCACCGACCGACAGCAGGTAGCCCAGCGTCGCCTTGATCGGCACCCAGAGCGAGCGGAACACCATCGTCAGCAGCACCAGCGACAGGCCCACGACGAGCAGGCCGAACGGCAGCAGGGCCTTGGCGAGAGTGTCCGAGATGTCGATCCCGACCGCGGTCTGGCCGGTCACCGCGAGGTCGACGCCGTACTCCTGCTGGAAGTAGTCGTGCTTGTCGCGGATCTCGGCGACCAGCGCCTTGGTGGCCTCGGAGTCGGGGCCGCCCTCGGGAATGACCTGGATGATGCCGGTGTCGGCGGTCTCGTTGGGCGTCGCGAGCGGCACCGAGGCGACTCCGTCGAGCTTCTCGATCTCGCCCTTGAGGTCGTCCATCAGGCCGAGCGGATCGGTCGAGCCGATGATCGTGCCGGTGACGATGAGCGGGCCGTTGTAGCCGGCGCCGAAGTTCTCGGCGAGCAGGTCGTAGGTGGTGCGCGCGGGAGTGCCCTCGGCCTGGTAGCCGGCGTCCGGCAGGGCGAGGCGGAGGCTGAGCGCCGGGATGCTCGCGACGCCGAGCACGCCGATCACCGCGATGATCGTCACGATCGGGAAGCGCGTGACGACGCGGACCCAGCCGCGGAAGAACCCGCGCGGGACCTCGGCGTGCACGTGCCCGCCGGGGGAGGCGGTCGCCGCCTCCTCGTGCGCCTCGGTGTCGACGTGGGTGCCCGCGGCGGCGGCGGCCTTCGCGGCCTTCTTCTTCGCGCGGCGCTCCTTCGGGCGCAGCCGCGCGCCGGCGAAGCCGAGGAGGGCGGGGGTCAGGGTGAGCGCGATGACCACGGCGATCGCGACTCCGCCCGCCGCTGCGACGCCCATCGTGGTGAGGAACGGGATGCCCGCGACCGAGAGGCCGACGAGCGCGATGATCACGGTCAGGCCCGCGAAGACGACGGCGGAGCCCGCGGTCGCGGTCGCCCGCGCGGTCGACTCCTCCGGGTCCATGCCCTGCTTCAGCTGGTCCTGGTGGCGGCTGATGATGAAGAGGGCGTAGTCGATGCCGACCGCCAGGCCCAGCATCAGCGCCAGGAGCGGCGTGGTCGAGGAGATCGAGGCGAAGCGGGTGGCGATGAAGATGGCCGACATCGAGAGGGCGACGCCGAGCAGTGCGGTGACCAGCGGCATGCCGGCGGCCAGGAACGAGCCGAAGGTGAGCACGAGGACGACGAGGGCGACCACGAGGCCGATCGCCTCCGTGATGGTCACGCCGGGGAGGTTCTGGGCGAAGAGGTCGCCGCCGAGCGAGACCACGGACCCGGCGGGCAGCGCGTCCTGGAGGGTCGTCGCCTCGGCCTTCAGCGCGTCGCGGCTCTCGGGGCTCGTGGTGGTGGCGGAGCCGTCCATCTGGGCGGTGATGACGAGGGCGTTCCCGGCGTCGGAGATCGTGCCGGAGACGCTGTCGGAGTAGGGGTCCGTGACGGCCGCGACCTCGTCGACGTCGCCGAGCGCGGCGACCGCGTCGCTGACGGGGCCCTTCACGTCGGCGTCCTGGACGCTGCCCCCGTCGGGCGCGACGACCACGTACCGCGCGGACGTGCCGCTGACCTGGGGGAAGGTGCGCTCGAGCTGGTCGAGGGCGGTCTGCGACTGCGTGCCCGGGATGGAGAACGTGTTGTCGGTGCCCTGGTTGAGCAGCAGCGCCCCTCCTCCGCCCGCCACCACGATCAGCAGCCACAGGACGGCGACGAGGCGGTGGGCGCGGTACACGCGACGACCGAGACGGTAGAGCAGCGACGACACGCGGTCTCCTGACGATGGGTGGGGAGGGTGGCGATACGTCTCTGTACCAGGGCGGAGCCGGGCTCCGATACACGAGCGTATCCGATACAGGACCGTATTCGATACGTGAATGTATCGGATAAGGTGAACGGCGTCGAAGGTGTTGACAGGGCGGGCAGGAGGCTGGTGATGACGGCGATCGACTCCACCCCTCCCGAGACCTCCCGCCGCGGCCGCACCCGCGAGCGCCTGCTCGACGCGGCCTACGACGTCTTCGCCGAGACCGGCGTGCACAGCGCGTCCGTCGAGCAGATCTGCGAGCGCGCCGGGTTCTCGCGCGGCGCCTTCTACTCCAACTTCTCCAGCAAGGAGGAGCTGTTCTTCGCGCTCATGGAGCGGGAGAACGGCGCCCGGGTTACCGCCCTCGTCGAGCAGATGGACCGTACGATCCCGCGCGTCGTCTCGGCCGACGAGCCGCTGACGGCCGAGACGCTGGCCGTGGTCATCCTCGACTTCCTCCAGGGTCCTGCCACCGACAACCGCCGCTGGTGCGTGGTCGAGTCGGAGTTCGAGCTGCTCGCGCTCCGCGACCCGCGGATCGCTCCGCAGTACCGCGACTTCCGCGCCGGCTTCGACGCCTCGCTCGTGCAGATCGTGCACGGGGCGCTGCGCCAGGTGCGCCGCGAGTTCTCCCTCGAGCCCACGACCGCCGTGCGCCTGCTGGTGGCGGGCTACGACGACGCGGTCAAGCAGTCGATCCTCGAGGACGAGTCGGAGCCCGAGTCGCTCGAGCGCCTGCGGGCGACGCTGACGGCGATCGTCCTCGCGATCTCGTCCGCCGACGCCTGAGCCGGGCCGGCTCTCGCGACGGCGGCCGCCGTACCCGCCGGCCGAGTCCGCACCCGGCGGCCGAGCGGCCGCTGGGGAGTGCCGGGTCCGGTCCCCGCTCCTCCGCCCGCGCGACGAGGATGGACCCATGGAACTGCGTCAGCTCGAACACTTCCTCGCCGTCGCGAAGGAGCAGCACTTCACCCGCGCCGCGAGCGCCCTGCAGATCTCGCAGTCGGGCCTCTCGGCGTCGATCCGTGCGCTCGAGAGCGAGCTGGGCAGCCCCCTCTTCACCCGCAGCACGCGCCGGGTCGAGCTGACGCCGGCCGGCCGGGCGATGCTCGCGGAGTCGGAGCGCTCGGTCGCCAGCGCGCTCGCCGCCCGCGACGCGGTTCTCGCCGTGCAGGGGGTGCTCCGCGGGAGCCTCGCGGTCGGCACGGAGGAGTGCCTCGGCGGCGTGCACCTGCCGCGCGAGCTCGCGACCTTCCGCGAGCAGCACCCGGGAGTCGCGCTCCGGCTGATCCACGAGGGGTCCGGCACGCTGCTCGACTCCGTCGCCGCCGGCCGCCTCGACCTGGCGCTGGTCGCCGACATCGGAGCCGTGCCGGGCGGCGTGCGGACGATGCCGCTGGCGAGCGAGGGCTTCGCGGTGCTCGTGCGCCCGGGTCACCCGCTCGCGAGCCGCGTCGGCTGCCGCATCCCGGACCTGGCGGGCGAGACGATCGTGGGGCTGCAGGAGCACTGGGCGGCGAGTCACCTCGCGGCGCGGGCGTTCGCGGCGCACGGTCTCGCGTTCGAGGTCGAGCTCGAGGTGAACGACGTGCACACGCTGCTCGACCTGGTCGAGTACGGCATGGGGATCGCGGTCGTGCCGGCGCACTTCGCCGAGAAGCGCCCGGCCGGGCTGCGGGCGGTGGCGCTCGCCGATCCGCTCCTGGTGTGGCGGACGATGGTGGCGGTGCCGGAACGGCCGAGCGCCGCGGCCCGCGCGTTCGTCTCGGCCCTCCCGCAGCCGCTGCAGGACGCGGTCTGAGTCGGATCGCGCTCGCAATGGAGGAGGGACCAGCGCCGAGATCCCGCGATCCGCGCCGGACCGGTGCCTCGACCGGATCCCTCCTCCGTCATGAACGGGCTCAGTCGAGCGAGGCCAGCTCCTCGGGCGTGAGCTCCAGGTCGGCCGCCGTCGCGGAGTCGCGGATGCTCTCGGGGCGGGAGGCGCCCGGGATCGGCAGCACGACCGGGGCCTTCGCCAGCTCCCAGGCGAGGCAGACGACCTGCGGCGTCACGCCGCGGGCCTCGGCGACCGCCGCGAACGCGGAGTAGCGCGAGCCGAGCTCGCCCGCCGAGGAGATGCCGCCGAGCGGGCTCCACGGCAGGAACGCAAGTCCCAGCTCGGCGCAGAGCTCGAGCTCCGGCTCGCTGGAGCGGAACGACGGCGAGAACTGGTTCTGCACCGAGACCAGGCGCTCGCCGAGGATGCCGTGCGCCTCGCGGATCTGGTCAGGGTCGGCGTTAGAGATGCCCGCTCGGAGGACGACGCCCTCGTCGAGCAGCTCGGCCAGCGCTCCGATCGAGTCGGCGTAGGGGACCGCCGGGTCGGGCCGGTGGTACTGGTAGAGGCCGATCGCGTCGACGCCGAGGCGCTTCGCGGACGCGCGGGCCGCCTCCTTGAGGTACTCGGGGCGGCCGTCCTGGTCCCAGGGGCCGGGCTCGCGCCGCAGGTGGCCGCCCTTGGTGGCGACGAGCACGGCGGAGGTGTCGCCGCCGTAGCTGCGCAGCGCCTCCGCGATCAGCAGCTCGTTGTGGCCGAGGTCGTCCTGGGTGGCGAGGTGGTAGGCGTCGGCCGTGTCGATCAGGGTCACGCCGGCGTCGAGGGCGGCGTGGATCGTGGCGATCGAGCGCTCGCGGTCCGGGCGGCCCTCGATCGACATCGGCATGCCGCCGAGTCCGATCGCGCCGACCTGGAGGTCGCCGAGAGTGCGCTGCTTCATGAATGCTCCTTCGCAGTGGGGTGGGTGGTCACCAGGCGTAGTCCTCGGGGGCTGTCCGGTGGCCGGGGAAGATGTCGTCGAGGCGCGCGAGGGCCTCGGCGTCGAGGGTGATGTCGACGGCGGCGACGGCGCTCTCGAGCTGCTCGAGCGTCCGCGGCCCGGTGATCGGACCGGTGACGGCGGGCTGGTGGAGGAGCCACGCCAGCGCCAGCTCGCCGGGCGCCTCGCCGCGCTCGCGGGCGAACGCCTCCCACTGCTCGAGCGCGGGACGGTGCTCCTCGATCGCGGCGAGGGTGCGCTCGGAGGAGCGGCGCCCGCCCTCCGCGGTCTTCTCGAGCACGCCGCCCAGCAGTCCGCCCTGCAGCGGCGACCAGGGGATGACGCCGAGCCCGTAGTGCAGCGCGGCGGGCAGGACCTCGCGCTCGACGTCGCGGACGAGCAGGTTGTAGATCGACTGCTCGGAGGCGAGGCCGGTGAAGTGGCGGGCGCGCGCCGCCTCCTGCGCCTGGGCGAGGTGCCAGCCGGCGAAGTTGCTGGAGCCGACGTAGAGAACCTTGCCCTGCTGGACGGCGACCTCCATCGCCTGCCAGATCTCGTCCCAGGGCGTCGTCCGGTCGACGTGGTGGAACTGGTAGAGGTCGATGTGGTCCGTCTGCAGGCGGCGGAGGCTCTCGTCGAGCGCGCGGCGCAGGGTGAGCGCCGAGAGGCGGCCGCCGTTGGGCCAGGAGTCGCGGCCGCGCTCGGCTCCGGGAGCGGCGAACTCGCCCATGTCGCCGAAGACCTTGGTCGCGAGGACGGTGCGCTCGCGGCGCTCGCCGCCCTGCGCGAACCAGCGGCCCACGATCTCCTCGGTGGCGCCGCGGCCGGCCTCGCCTCCGTACACGTTGGCGGTGTCGAAGAAGTTGACGCCGAGCTCGTGCGCGCGGTCCATGATCGCGAACGAGTCGTTTTCCTCGGTCTGCATGCCGAAGTTCATGGTGCCGAGGACGGTGCGGGAGACGGACAGGCCGGTGCGGCCGAGGTGCGTGTACTGCATGGTCCCAGTCGACTCCGGTTCGGGCCGCGTGTCCAACAGGTGCTCGGCATGGGTGCGATCGACGGGGGAGGTCAATCGGGGGCGCGCCGTCCAGGGGCCACCCCGCGCCCCGCCTCGGGCCTGCGCGTCGGCCGGGTCCAGCGGCCTCGACCGGATCGCCCGCAGCCCGCTGGGCGCGGTGGCGCCCGGCCGCCCGGGTGCCGGGTTAGAGTCGCGGAATGGTCCGGACGACGCAGCGCCTCGTGATCGCCCTCTCCGCCGTGGTCCTGCTCGCCGGCTGCACGGCGGAGGCGACGAGCCCCGCCGCCCCACCCGCCGAGCCGACCGCCTCCACCGCACCGCCCGCCGCCGGAGCCGAGTCCACGCCGCGGCCGGTGCCGAGCGCCTCGACCACTCCCGCACCCGTCGAGGACGTCTCGGGCGAGTGCGTCGTCCAGGCGCTCGACGAGGGGACGCTCGACGGCGTCGACCTCGAGCGCGTGCGCGACCGCGGCACCCGCGTCGGCGCGACCGGGACGGCGAGCACCGCCTCCGACGGCGCCCCGGCCTCCTACCTGGTGGCAGCGGGCGACATCAGCGAGCGGATCGCGGACCGGTTCTGCATCAGCTCCGACTACCTCTCCGCGCTGAACTCGGTGCGCCGCGACGGCGTCGACATCGACAGCCTGTACGGCGGCGACACCCTCAACCTCCGCCCGACGACCGTCCTGAGCGTCGGCGACCAGAACGGCCGCGTCCTCGACAACGCCGAGCCCGACGACCTCCCCGCGCAGACCGGCTGACGCCGCTGACGCCCGCCGCCACTCCTCCCGCCTCGCAGCAGCACGCGACCACCGCGGAAGGCGCGGACCCGACGGCACGCGCGCGGCACTCAGCGCAGGACGCCGATCAGGACCGCGGACACGGCGACGGTCGCCGCGAGCCCGGTCGTCCGCGAGCGGCGGCGCGCCGGGTCCTCGAACCACGGCAGCCCGCCCCAGCGCAGCACGGCGCCGGCCGCCCCGGCCGCGGTGAGAGCCACCAGCGCGGCCCAGGGGAGCAGCGTCAGCGCCGACCAGTCGACGAGCGCCCGCCCGAGCAGCAGCACGGCGACGGCCTCGACGCCGCGGGCGAGCGTCCGGACGCGGTCGCGGTCGAGGAGCCCGGCCGCCCGGCGCCGGGGGACGCTCCCCAGAGCGAAGCGGCCGACGGTGAACGCGACGACGAGCAGGACGAGGATCGAGGCGATCATCACGACTCCTCCCCGGCGCGCTCCAGCAGGCGCAGGCCGAGCTCGTCGACCGAGCTCGCCGTGTCCCCGTTGACGAACACGGCCACGCCGCGCTCCCGGTCCATCGCGAGCATCGTCGAGTAGCCGGAGGTCCCTCCGTTGTGCCAGGTGACGGATCCGCCGTCCTCCGACTCCGAGGTGAACCAGCCGAGGCCGATCCGCGCCCCGTCGGCATCGAACCGCGGATCCAGGACGCTCGCCGCGGGCACCCCCAGCGCGGGGTCGTCGGTGAGGAGGGC
The DNA here is from genome assembly GCF_002930885.1 of Rathayibacter sp. AY1F2. NCBI lineage: Bacteria > Bacillati > Actinomycetota > Actinomycetes > Micrococcales > Microbacteriaceae > Rathayibacter > Rathayibacter sp. AY1F2. Next base: position 61,936 of record NZ_PSVG01000013.1, read on the forward strand.
CTGCGCGTAGCGGGCCATGTCCGCCGCCGTGGAGCGGACGCCGCCCGCCGGCGCGTAGCCCGCCATCGTCCACGCGTCGACGGACCGCCCGCTCGCCGAGAAGCCGGTCGGCGCGTCGGCGGGGAGGGCGTCCGCGGTCTCCGGGACGGAGGTCGCGGTCATCCCGAGCGGAGCGAGGACGCGCTCGCGGAGGAGGTCGGCGTAGTCGCGGCCCTCGGCGCGGGCGAGCGTCTGGCCCAGCACCGCCGCACCGAGGTTCGAGTAGGCGTGCACGTGCTCGCCCTGGTCCGCCTCGGCGGCCTGCCGGAGGACGTCGTCGGCCGACCAGCCCGCGTAGGGGTCCGTGCCGCGCAGCTGGGCGACGAGCGTCGAGGCGAGGTCGCCGACACCGGTGGGGAGGCGCGGCAGGCCGGAGCGGTGGGTCGCCAGCTCCTCGAGCGTCCCGGTGAAGCCGCCGACGTCGGCGTGCTCCGCGGCGGGGTCCTCGAGCCCGACCGTCCCGTCGGCGGCGCTCCGGGCGAGGAGGAGCGCGGTCATCGTCTTCGTGACCGATCCGATCTCGACCTCGGTCCGCTCGTCGGCTCCGAGTCCGCCGTAGCGCACGCCGTCGGGCGTGATCACGGCGGCGACGAGGTGGTTCCGCGCCCCGTCTCCGACGTCGGTTCGGAGCCACTCGGCGATCTCGGCGTCGCCCGTCGCCTCGGTCGAGAGGGTGGGAGCGGAGGGGCGGAGCAGCACTCCGCCGAGCAGGACGACGGCCGCGGCGGAGGCGGCGGCGAGGGCGAGGCGGCGGCGGGTCATCGGGGTCCTCCGGAGGCGAGCAGGATCACGAGCAGGGGGACGAGGCGCTCCGGCGGGACGCCGTAGCGGCCGCGGCCGCGCGCCTCCAGCCAGCCGGCGGCGACCAGCTGGTTGACGTGGTGGTAGACCTGCCCGGTGGTGCCTGCGCCCTCGCTCTCGGCGAGCTGCGCGACGGTCTCGACTCCGCCGGCCACCGCCTGCAGGAACCGCAGGCGCACGGGGCTGCCCAGCGCGGCGAGCGCGGTCGGCCCGGGGCTCGCTCCCCAGTCGCGCTCGAAGAACGCGTCGGTGCTGAGGCCGTACTGCCACTCGACGGGGCCGGCCGGGGTGGCGACCGAGCCGGCGAAGACCACTCCGCCGGGAGAGGGCAGGCGCTCGCGGAGAGCGGTCAGGGCCCAGAGCGGATCGTCGGCGGCGGGCGCGGCGGGGGTGTCGGCGCGCTCGAGGCGGTCGAGCCGCGCTCGGAGCTCGTCGACCTCGCCGGCGAGGTCTCGGGAGGAGGTCATGCCTCCACTATTGCAAACATTCCGTAATCACGGAACTCCCGAGAGGAGCCGGTCCCGCAGAAGTCGCGGTGGTCCAGCTCGACCACCGCGACTCCTGCGGACTCGGATCGCCCGGAGGCTCAGCCGAAGTGGCGCGGCAGCACGGCGCCGTTCACCGAGCGCAGCTCGTCCAGCGGCAGCGTGAAGAGACCCTGCACCTCGACCGCGGGGGTCGCCGCGTCGGTCACTCCGATGCGCAGCACCGGGTAGCCCCGGCCCTCGCAGAGCCCGCGGAACTTCACGTCGTCCTCGCGCGGCACCGACACGAGCACACGGCCGGTCGACTCCGAGAACAGCGCGGCCGTCGCGTCGACGTCGTCGCGCTCCATCAGCTCGTCGAGCCAGATGCGCGCCCCGACGCCGAAGCGCAGCGCCGACTCGGCCAGCGCCACCACGAGCCCGCCGTCGGCGAGGTCGTGAGCGGAGGCGATGAGCGACTCCTTCGCGCCCGCCGAGATCAGCTCGGCCAGCGCGCGCTCGGCGGCCAGGTCGAGCTGCGGGGGCAGCCCGCCGAGGTGGTCGTGGATCGTGCCGGCCCACGCGGAGCCGTCGAGCTCGTCGCGGGTGGTGCCGAGGAGGTAGAGGTTGTCGCCCTCGTCCTGCCAGCCGGAGGGGATGCGGCGCGCGACGTCGTCGATCACGCCGAGGACGCCGACGACGGGGGTCGGGAAGATCGGCACGTCGCCGGTCTGGTTGTAGAACGAGACGTTGCCGCCGGTGACGGGGATCTCGAGCTCGAGGCAGGCGTCGGCGAGCGCGCCGACGGCCTCGCGGAACTGCCACATCACCTCGGGGTTCTCGGGGCTGCCGAAGTTGAGGCAGTCCGAGACGGCGACCGGGGTCGCTCCGGTGACGGCGACGTTGCGGAACGCCTCCGCCAGCGCCAGGCGGGCGCCCTGCGCCGGGTCGAGCTGGCACCAGCGCCCGTTCGCGTCGGTCGCGACCGCGAAGCCGAGGCCCGACTCCTCGTCGACGCGGACCATGCCGCCGTCGTCGGGGTAGCTGAGCGCGGTGTTGCCGAGCACGTAGCGGTCGTACTGCGAGGTGATCCAGCTCTTGTCGGCGAGGTTCGCCGAGCCCAGGAGCGCCAGGGTCTCGGCGCGCAGTGCGTCGCCGCCGGTCGAGCGGGGCAGGCGGGAGGAGGAGTCGGCCTGCAGCGCGTCGAGCCAGGAGGGGTACTCGATCGGGCGCTCGTAGACCGGGCCGTCGACCGCGACGGTGCGCGGGTCGACGTTGACGATCTCCTCGCCGTGCCAGTTGATGATGAGGCGGCCGGAGTCGGTGACCTCGCCGAGCACGCTGGTCTCGACGTCCCACTTGCCGACGACCTCGAGGAACGCGTCGAGCTTCTCGGGCGTGACGACGGCCATCATCCGCTCCTGCGACTCCGACATGAGGATCTCCTCCGCCGTGAGCGAGGGGTCGCGCAGCAGCACCGAGTCGAGCTCGATGAACATGCCGCCGTCGCCGTTGGAGGCCAGTTCCGAGGTGGCGCAGGAGATGCCCGCGGCGCCCAGGTCCTGGATGCCCTCGACGAGGTCCTTGCGGAACAGCTCGAGGCAGCACTCGATGAGCACCTTCTCGGCGAACGGGTCGCCGACCTGCACCGCGGGGCGCTTGGTCGGTCCGCCGTCGGCGAAGGTGTCGGAGGCGAGGATCGATGCGCCGCCGATGCCGTCGCCTCCGGTGCGCGCCCCGAAGAGCACGACCTTGTTGCCGACGCCGCGGGCGTTCGCGAGGTGCAGGTCCTCGTGGCGGAGGACGCCGACGGCCAGCGCGTTGACGAGCGGGTTGCCCTGGTAGACGGAGTCGAAGTAGGTCTCGCCGCCGATGTTCGGCAGGCCGAGGCAGTTGCCGTAGAAGGAGATGCCGGCCACGACACCGTGCACCACGCGCGCGGTGTCGGGGTCGTCGATCGCCCCGAAGCGCAGCGCGTCCATGACCGCGACCGGCCGGGCGCCCATCGAGATGATGTCGCGGACGATGCCGCCGACCCCCGTCGCCGCACCCTGGAAGGGCTCGATGTAGCTCGGGTGGTTGTGGCTCTCGATCTTGAAGGTGACGGCCCAGCCCTCGCCGACGTCGACCACTCCGGCGTTCTCGCCCATGCCGACCATGAGGTTCTTCTTCATGGCGGGGGAGACCTTCTGCCCGAACTGGCGGAGGTACATCTTCGACGACTTGTAGGAGCAGTGCTCGCTCCACATCACCGAGTACATCGCGAGCTCGCCGCTCGTGGGGCGGCGGCCGAGGATCTCGCGGATGCTCGCGTACTCGTCGGGCTTGAGTCCGAGGGCCGCGTAGGGCTGCTCCCGCTCGGGCGTCGCCTCCGCGTTCGCAGTGGTGTCGGGAACGGCGGTGCGGCTGTCTGCCATGTGCTGGAGGCTCCAGGGGAGGGGGACGGGATGCGCGTCGATCCTACCCGCCGCGGTCGCCGCGGCCCGGGCCCTCCGGTGGAGCGGTGCGGGCACCGGCGCCTAGGATCGGGCGGGTGAAGCGGGCGGCTCTGATCGGGACCGTGCTGTGGGGGCTCTACCAGTGCTTCGGGAACCTCGGAGCGGCGAACATCTCGTCGGACGAGCCCGTGTACCTCGCCGCGGGGTGGGACTACCTGCACGGCGACGTGAGCGCGAACCTCGAGCATCCGCCGACGGCGAAGTACCTGATCGGGCTCGCGCAGGTGCTGCTCGGCGAGGGGCTGCTCGCGGGCAGGATCGCCGCCGGCGCGGCCGCGTTCCTCACCGGGGTGGTGCTCTGGCTCTGGTTCCGGCGCGAGCTCGGCCCGACGCTCGCGCTCGTCCCGGCCGGCCTGTTCCTCCTCCTCCCGCGCACCGCCGTGGGCGCCGGCACCCGGATCGACCGCCTCGCGCTCCTGGAGCCGTTCATGGTGCTCTTCGCCGTCGCGGCGATGGCGGCGGCGTGGACCTGGTCGCACGCCTCCCCGGGCAGGCGGAGCGGCTGGCTGATCGCGCTGGCCGGTGCGCTGCTGGCGCTGTCGGTCACCTCGAAGCTGACCACCGCGGTCCTCGCGCCCGTGCTCCTGCTGCCGCTGCTCTGGTCGGGGAGCAGGGCCCGGGCTCTGCGGGGCGGCCTCGCCCTCTCCGTCGCGTTCGTCGTCACCGGGGTGCTCGCCTACCTGCCGGTGCACCCGGTCGAGGCGGTCCGGTATCTGCTCGAGTTCCAGTCCGAGCACAACGCCGACGGCCACCTGATCGAGGTCGCCGGGACCGCGTACGTCTTCCCTCCGTGGTGGGCGAACCTCTGGTTCATGGTCGTCGGCATCGGGCCGGCGGCGCTCGCCGTGCTGCTCCTCGGGACCCTGCTGGCCCTGCTCGCTCCGCGGCGCCGCGCGCTGGTGCTCTACCTGGGCGCCGCGACGCTGCTCCTGCTCGTGTTCCACCTGGCGATCAGCTCGGTCGCGCTGCCGCACTACTACGCGGCGTGGGCGTGGCTCCTCTGCGCGCTGGCGGGCATCGGCATCGCGGAGGCGCTGCGCGGCGGGATCGTGCTGCCCGTGCCCCTCGCCCGCGGCGCCGGCGCGGTGCTGCTGGCCGCCTCCCTCGTGATCGCGATCGCCACCACGGCGGGGATCGCCCAGGAGCGGCCGACCGGGATCGCGCGGGTGGCCGACGTGCTGCGCGAGCGCGGCCTCGACGGCGGCCTGGTCCTCGCGCAGGGCATGTCCTCGGGCGTCTACGTGCCCTACATCGGCGACCGGGTGACGACCGATCCGTCGTCCGCCGGGATCGTCGCCATCGCGATCGAGCGGTCGGCGCGCTTCCCCGTCGATCCGCGCGTGTCCGCCTACCTCGAGTCGGCGCGGCCCGAGACGGTGCGGCTCGACGACCTCACCCTCGTGCTGGTCGACGGACCGCTGCCGTGACCGCTCACTTCGAGCGGCAGGCGCCCGGATCGACGGCGTCCGTCAGCGAGGCGGCCTGCTCGACCACGGGAGTGAGGACCGAGAGCGGGATGGCGTAGCCGACGTTGTCGACGGAGGCGGCCTTGCCGAAGACGACGCCCGACACGGTGCCCTCGAGAGAGAGCAGCGGGCCGCCCGAGTTGCCCTGGTTGACGACGGCGGCGAGGGTCAGCACCTCCCGTGAGGTCGGTGCTCCGTCGACCATCAGCGAGACCGTGGCGTCGGAGGAGATCTCGGCCGAGCCGAGGGTCAGCGGGCCGCCGAAGGGGTAGCCCGCGACCACGGCGTCGTCCCCGGCGGCGACGGCGTCGTCGAGCGGGAGCGGAGAGGCGTCGAGCCCGTCGACGGCGATCACGGCGAGGTCGGCGGCCGGGTCCAGGTAGACGACGCGGCCGGTGCGCGGGGCCTCGCCCGGCGCCTCGACGACCGGCTGCGAGACTCCGCCGACCACGTGCGCGTTGGTGATGACGCGGTCGTCCGAGACGACGAAGCCGCTGCCCGTCACTCCGACGTCGCAGGCCCAGGCCGTGCCGGAGACGCGCACGACCGAGCGGGTGGCGGCGGCGACCTCCGGGTCGTCGGTCGAGACGTCCGGGATCGCGGGCGCCTGGGTCGGAGCGTCGAGCGCCTCGACGACCCAGGACGTGCCCTCGTCGACCACGGTCGACTGCAGCTGGGCGAGGAAGGCGCGGACGGGGGAGGGGGTGAGGTCGTCGATCGTGCGGATGACCGTCGAGCCGGCGACCGAGGTCGTGACGAGGGGGACGCCGAGGAGGGAGACGGCCGAGGTGACGGCGATCCAGACCAGGCCGGAGATCGCGACGCCGGCGACGCCGCCCGCGAGCCGGTCGAGCAGGCCGAGCTTCACCCGGTCGGCTCCGCGGCCGATGACCGCGCCGAGCGTCGCTCCGATCGCGTAGCCGACGCCCAGCAGCAGCACGGCGGTGCCGATCACGGCGAGCAGGCGCCACTCGCTGCCGGCCGTCCACGACGAGACGGCGGGCACGGCGAACGAGGCGCCGATCGCGCCCGCGACGATCCCGGCGAGACCGCCGAGGGTCCGGAGCAGGCCGCGCCGCAGACCGTCGACGAGCGCGCCGATGAGGCTCAGCACGACGATGACGTCGACGATCACGGATGCACCCACGCGGAACTCCTGCCGGTGTCGGGGACGGGTCCTCCAGCATGACCGACGCGGGATGCGCGGACGCCCGGAGGCGGCTGGCAGTCCGCGGCGGCTGCGGTGCGCGGGGGCGGCGGCGGCACGGGAGTCGGACACCGCCGGCCGCGCGCTGCCGCCGAGAGGGCGGTGCCCCCGGGAGGGCGGTGCCCCCTAGAAGAACGAGATGCAGTACGGCGTCGCGATCGGCGCGAACAGGCGGTCCATCCGCCCCGCCTCGCCCGTGACGCGCGCCAGCCCGGCCTTCGCCAGGATCGACGGCCGCACCGAGCCCAGCAGCAGCGAGCCCAGGTCGGCCACGTCCAGCGCGAGCTCGGCCTCGTCCCCGGTGCGCTCCACGGTGGCGGAGCCGCCCGAGGCGGTGAGGCGGTAGCGGCCGTCGGCGAGCCCGAGCCCGTCGGCCACCTCGACCACGACCGAGCCGTCCGCGGTCCACGGCCGGGCCGAGAACGCGGCGGCGACGTCGAGGATCCGCAGCCAGATCAGGTCGCCCACGTGGCTCACCTGCACCACGCGCGCGTCGCGGAGCGCCCAGGTCAGCGGATCGTCCACCGGCGCCATGTCCCAGGTCACCGCGGAGGCGAGGTCGACCGCGCCGAGGTAGCCCCAGAGCGCGAGGTAGGCGTCGGCGCCGGGGGCGACGAGGTCGACGATCTCGAGGGTCTTGTCGTCCTCGGGCCCGACCGCGCGGTAGGTCACGAAGCCGTCGAGCGTCCCCTCCTCGTCGAGGTGGACGGCCGAGCGGACGTCGAGGCCGGGCGTGGTCTCGCCGGACGCGGTGCCGACGGAGTTCGCCTCGTAGCGCGACTGGCGGGTCAGCGAGCCGGGGGTCGACGCCTGGAACGCGGCGAACACCGCGGGGATGCGCGGCTGCAGCCAGCTCGTCGCGACCACCTCGACGCGGCCGGCGGGCTCGGTCTGCAGGCCGAAGCGCGGTCCGGTGTCGACGCGGATCGAGCGGGTGAAGGCCGAGCGGCCGAAGCCGAACCGGCGGTAGATGGAGGCCTCGCTCGCCGTGAGCGCGGCGACCGGGGTGCCGGCCTCCTTCGCCAGGCGCAGGTCCTCGGTGATCATCGCGCGCAGGATGCCGCGGCGCCGGTGCGTGGGCCGCACGGTCACCTGCGAGACGAGGTGCGCCGGCAGCTCGCGTCCGCCGCCGACCTGCAGGGCCCCGGGGAACGCCGCGTAGGTGCCGACCGGCACGCCCGCGCCGTCGAGTCCCTCGGGGGCGGAGGAGTCGACGACCGCGGTCAGCACGCGCTGGTCGGCGACCATGTGCTCGGCCCAGTCCCGCAGCTTCTCCGGCGTGAACTCCTTCTCGTGGAAGCCCGCGTTGATCGCGGTGGCCCACGCGGCGGTGGCGGCGTCGGGACCGCCCTCGTCGTTCAGGGCGGCGGGGAAGCGGCGGAGGTCGAGACCGGTGAGAGGCATCCGTCCAGCCTATTCACCCGGAGTGCGCGGGGGCTGAACCGGTGCGCGAACGGTCACTGCGACGGGCGCGCCCGTAACGCCGACCGCCGTCAGAGCACGGTCCACCGCTTCTCGAGCGCCGCGTCCACCGCCTCCGCGAGCTCGTCCAGCCGCCGGGAGTCGAGGCGCCCCGGGTCCGCGGCCGCCCGGATCCGCCCGCTCATCGCCGCGATCGCCGAGCGCCGCCGCGGCAGGGTCGCGGTGAACGCGCAGTCGCGCAGCAGCACCAGCAGCTCGCCCGCCCGGCCCTGCGCCTCCGCGAGGACCTCGAGCCGCCGCTCGAACGGCGACTCCGGGACCGTCACGCGCAGGAACCCGTCCGGATCCTGGAACGCCGCCGGCGGATCCGGGACCCGCGCGAGCAGCGCCAGCGCGGCGCCCAGCTCGTCCAGACCGCCCTCGTGCGCCAGCTCCCGCAGCCGCGAGTCCACGTCGTCGGCCGGCCCCGCCCCGAGCTCCACCGTCCGCAGCACGAGCGCGTCGAGCCGGCGCTCCTCCTCCTCGCCCGGGACCGACGGAGTCGCCGACCACCACGAGAGCACCGGAGTCGCGGCCACCGCGTGCTCGCCGATCCGCCGCTCCAGCGCGATCAGCAGGTCCTCCCGCGCGGCGAGCGCCACCAGCGCGTCCACGTCGACGTGGAGAAGGGTGCCCGAGGCGGGCGGCGCCACCAGCCGGCGTCCGGAGGGAGGGACGGTCTCCGCCCGCGTCCTCGCCCCGGGTCCGCGCCCGCTCGCCCGCAGGATCTCCTCCTCGAGGGTCCGCCGGGGTCGTCGTCGTCCGCTTCCGCGCGCCATGCCGTCACGCTACCGTCGGCCGCATGACCCGGTTCCTCGCCCTCCTCCGCGGAGTGAACGTCAACGGCCGCACCGTCCGCAGCGCCGAGCTCGCCGAGACGGTCGCCGGGATCGGCGTGGACCGGGTGCGGACGGTCCTCGCGAGCGGCAACGCGGCATTCGACTCCGACCGCCCGGCCGCCGAGCTGAAGCCCGCGCTCGAGGCGGCGCTCGCCGAGCGGTTCGGCTACGACGCCTGGATCGTGCTCGTGACGCAGGAGGCGCTCGCCGCGGTGCTCACCGCCTACCCGTTCCCGCGGATCGACGAGGAGGCGCATCCGTACGTCGTCTTCGGCTCGGACGAGGAGGCGCTCGACGCCGCGCAGGCCGCGATCGGCGAGCCGGATCCGGCGGTCGAGCTCGTCGCCCGGGGTGCCGGTGTCCTCTACTGGCGCTGCCCGCGCGGCTCCTCGACGGACACTCCGGTCGCGCGGATCCTCGCCCGCTCCGCCTACCGCTCGAGCACCACGACCCGGAACCTGCGCACCGTCGAGAGGCTCGCGACGGCCTGACGTCCGCGGCCGTGGCAGGGCCGTCTCCGGGCTCGGCGAGCGGCACCTCGGGGCGCCTCCGACCTCGGGAGGCGAGGAATCGGGGCTGAGAGCACGCACATTCTTTGGTTAGGCTGTCCTTAGTGGCGGTCCACTCGGACCCTGCGCCGCCTCCCGCACAGCCTCTCGAAAGGGACCCATGCCCCGCGCCACCACGCCCCTCGCCCTGCTCGCCGCCACCGCGCTGACGATCGGCCTCGCCGGCTGCAGCGGCTCGGCCGCCGGAGACGACGCCGCCGCCGACAGCGGCTTCACGCCGATCACGATCGAGCACGCTCTCGGCACCACCACCATCGAGTCGGCGCCCGAGCGCGTGGCGACGGTCAACTGGGCCAACCACGAGGTCCCGCTCGCGCTGGGCGTGGTCCCCGTGGGCATGGCCGCCGCCAACTTCGGCGACGACGACGGCGACGGACTCCTCCCCTGGGTGAGCGAGAAGCTCGACGAGCTCGGCGCCGAGACCCCCGTCCTCTTCGATGAGACCGACGGCATCGACTTCGAGGCCGTCTCGGACACCGACCCGGACGTCATCCTCGCCGCCTACTCCGGCCTCACGCAGGAGGACTACGACACCCTGAGCGAGATCGCCCCCGTCGTCGCCTACCCCGAGACCGCCTGGGGCACCTCCTGGCGCGACATGATCACGCTGAACAGCGAGGCGATGGGCAGGGCCGACGAGGGCGCCGCCCTGATCACCGAGCTCGAGGGCGAGATCGAGGAGAAGGTCGCCGCGCACCCGCAGCTGGCCGGCACCTCGGCGATGTTCCTCACCCACGTCGACCCGACGGACCTCAGCCAGGTCAGCTTCTACACCTCGCACGACACCCGCCCCGCGTTCTTCGAGGACCTCGGCATGGCCACCCCGGGCAGCATCGCCACCGCCTCCGCCGCGACCGACAAGTTCTCGCTCACGCAGAGCGCCGAGCAGGCCGACGCCTTCAGCGACGTCGACGTGATCGTCACCTACGGCGACGACGAGCTCGTGAGCACCCTCAAGGCCGACCCGCTGCTCTCGCAGATCCCCGCGGTCGCCGACGACGCCATCGTGCGACTGCCCTCCACCCCGCTCGGCACCGCCGCCAACCCGACGCCGCTCTCGATCTCGTGGGTCCTCGACGACTACCTGGACCTGCTCGACGAGGCCGCCGCCAAGGCCGCGCAGAGCACTCCGGCCGCCTGAGCCGGGACCGACCCGCGTGACCCTCGCCGCTCCTCCCGCCGCCTCGGGCGTCGCCGCCGTGCGCCGCCCGAGGCGGCTGCGCGCCCTCTGGCTGGTCGCGGCCGTGGCCGTGCTGCTCGCCGCCGCCGTGGTGTCGGTGCTGGTGGGGTCGCGGGAGGTGGCGTGGAGCGACGTGGTCGCCGCGTTCGGCGGGTCCACGGACGGGTTCGCGCAGGCCGCGGTCGCCAAGCGCATCCCGCGCACCGTGCTCGCCGCGATCGCGGGCGCGGCCCTCGGCGTCGCCGGCGTGCTGATGCAGGGGGTGACCCGCAATCCGCTGGCCGACCCCGGCATCCTCGGGGTGAACACCGGAGCCTCGCTCGCGGTCGTGACGGGCATCGTCTTCTTCGGGCTGACGAGCTCCGCCGCCTACGTCTGGGTCGCGATCGGCGGGGCCGCGGTCGCCGCGGTCTTCGTCTACACGGTCGGGTCGCTCGGGCGCGGCGGCGCGACTCCGCTCAAGCTCGCCCTGGCAGGGGCCGCCACCTCGGCCGCGCTGGTCTCGGTGATCAGCGCGATCGTCCTGCCGCGCGCCGACGTCGCGGGCGGCATCCGCTCCTGGCAGATCGGCGGAGTGGGCGGCGCCACGTCCGCGAGCATCGCGCAGGTGCTCCCCTTCCTCCTGGCCGGCCTCGTCCTCTGCGTTCTCTCGGCCAAGAGCCTCAACACCCTCGCGCTCGGCGACGAGCTCGCCGCGGGCCTGGGGGAGCGGGTCGCCCTCGCGCGCGGCGGGGCCGCCCTGGGCGCGGTCGTGCTCTGCGGAGCGACGACCGCGGTCACGGGGCCCATCGGCTTCGTCGGCCTGGTCGTCCCGCACGCCTGCCGCCTCCTCGTCGGCGTCGACCACCGCTGGCTGCTGCCGTTCTCGGCGGTGACCGGCGCCGTGCTCCTGATCGCCGCCGACATCGTCGGCCGCGTCGTCGCGCGCCCGAGCGAGATCGATGTGGGCATCGTCACCGCGCTGGTCGGCGCCCCGGTGTTCATCGCGATCGTCCGCCGCCAGAAGGTGCGCGAGCTGTGACCGCGCTGGTCGAGGCGCCCTCCGCCACCGCCCGCGCCGTCGCGGCCGGCCGCCGCCGCCGCGGGGCCCGCCGCCGGATCGTCGTCGCCGTGCTCGCTGTCCTGATCGCGGCCGTCCTCGCCGTCTCCCTGCTGGTCGGCCAGACCGTCTACTCGCCCGACGAGGTGCTCCGCGTGATCCTCGGCGAGCAGGTCCCCGGGGCGAGCTTCACCGTCGGGCGCCTCCGCCTCCCGCGCGCCGTCCTCGCCCTGCTGGTGGGCCTGTGCTTCGGGCTCGGCGGAGTGAGCTTCCAGACCATGCTCCGCAACCCGCTCGCCAGCCCCGACATCATCGGGATCAGCGCCGGGGCGAGCGCCGCCGCGGCCTTCGCGATCGTGACGCTCTCGCTCGGGGCCGCGCAGGTCTCGGCCCTCGCGATCGTCGCGGGACTCGTGGTCGCCCTGCTCGTCTACGCCCTGTCCTACCGCAGCGGAGTCGCCGGCACCCGGCTGATCCTGATCGGCATCGGGGTCGCCGCCATGCTCGACTCCCTCACCGCCTACGTGCTCTCGCAGGCCGCCGCGTGGGACCTGCAGGAGGCGTCCCGCTGGCTCACCGGGAGCCTCAACGGCGCGAGCTGGAGCGAGGTCGTGCCGGTCCTCGCCGCGGTCGTCGTCCTCACCCCCGTCCTGCTCTCGCGCTCGCGCGACCTCTCCGCCACGCAGCTCGGCGACGACACCGCCTCCGCGCTCGGCATCCGCGTGAACGCCACCCGCCTCGTCGTGATCGTCGCCGCGGTCGGGCTGATCGCCTTCGCGACGGCCGCCGCCGGCCCGATCGCGTTCGTGGCCTTCCTCTCCGGCCCGATCGCCGCCCGCCTGATCGGGCCCGGCGCGTCGCTCCTCATCCCCTCGGCCCTCGTCGGCGCGCTGCTCGTGCTCGTCGCCGACTTCGTCGGGCAGTTCGGGCTGGGCCTGCGCTACCCGGTCGGAGTGGTCACCGGCGTCCTCGGGGCGCCCTACCTCGTCTACCTCATCGTCCGCAGCAACAGAGCGGGAGGCTCACTGTGACCACCGCGCACACCCTGACGGCCGAGGGGGTCACCCTCGGCTACGGCGACCGGACCGTCGTCGACGGCCTCGACCTCGTCGTCCCGCCCGGCCGCATCACCGCGATCGTCGGAGCGAACGCCTGCGGCAAGTCGACGCTCCTGCGCTCGATGTCGCGCCTGCTCGCGCCCCGCTCCGGCGCCGTGCTGCTCGACGGCAGGGCCGTGCACCGGACGCCGGCGAAGCAGCTCGCCCGCACGCTCGGCCTCCTCCCGCAGTCGCCGATCGCCCCGGAGGGCATCACCGTCGCGGATCTCGTCGGCCGCGGCCGCCATCCGCACCAGGGGATGCTGAGCCGCTGGAGCGCCCACGACGACGAGGCCGTCGCGACCGCGCTCGACGCGACCGACACCGCCGCCCTGGCCGACCGCTCCGTCGACGAGCTCAGCGGCGGGCAGCGCCAGCGCGTCTGGATCGCGATGGCCCTCGCGCAGGAGACCGACGTGCTGCTGCTGGACGAGCCGACCACCTTCCTCGACGTCAGCCACCAGATCGAGGTGCTCGACCTGCTCGTCGACCTCAACCGCACCCGCGGGACGACGGTGGTGATGGTGCTGCACGACCTCAACATGGCCGCCCGCTACGCCGACCACCTCGTGGCGATCGCGCACGGCGCGGTGCACGCCTCCGGCGCCCCGGCCGCGGTGCTCACCGAGGAGACGGTGCTCGCCGTCTTCGGCCTCGACAGCCGCATCATCACCGACCCGACCTCAGGCACTCCGCTCATGCTCCCCCTCGGGCGGCACCGCCTCGCCCCCGAGCGGATCGACGCCCCCGGCGGCGCGCAGATGACGGACGTGTAAACGGTTCCACACGGCGGCCGGGGGGCGTATACGATACCTGCAGTCCGCGGCGGACGACCGTCATCGGCGGAACCGCCGAACGCCTGCCCCCGATCAGAGGTCCTCCCCGCCGTGACTGCATCCCCGACGCGCCCCGACGCCTCCGCCCTCCGCGGCGTCCGCGCGCTCCTGTTCGACCTCGACGGCGTGCTCACGCCGACCGCCGACGTCCACATGCAGGCCTGGTCGCGGCTGTTCACGGAGTACCTCTCCTCGCGCGGGATCGCCGAGGGCTACACCGACGCCGACTACTTCCGGTACATCGACGGACGCCCGCGGTACGACGGCGTCCGGGCGCTCCTCGCCTCGCGCGGCATCACCCTCCCCGAGGGCGCGCCCGAGGACGACCCGTCGCTCGAGACCGTCTGCGGGCTCGGCAACCGCAAGAACGACGCCTTCAACCGCACCCTCGCCGAGACCGGCGTCGCTCCCTACCCGGGCTCGCTCCGCTTCGTCGACGCCGCGATCGCCGCGGGCGTGCAGGTCGCCGTCGTCACCTCCTCCCGCAACGGCGTGCCGGTGCTCGAGGCGGCCGGCCTCCGCGACCGCTTCGAGGTCGTCGTGGACGGGCTCCTCGCCGCCGAGCGCTCGATCGCCGGCAAGCCCGCGCCCGACACCTACCTCTACGCGGCCGAGCTCCTCGGCCTCCCGGCCGCCGAGTGCGCCGTCCTCGAGGACGCGCACTCCGGAGTCGCGGCAGGCCGCGCGGGCGGCTTCGGCCTCGTCGTCGGCGTCGACCGCGGAGTCGGGGCCGACACCCTGCTCGAGCACGGCGCCGACCTGGTCGTGGACGACCTGGCCGAGCTGCTCCCCTTCCTCCCCACCGCTCCCGCCCCCGAGGACGCCGCATGAACCCCATCACCTCCGACCCGCTCGACCGGAACCGCTTCCCGATCGACGAGTGGGCCCTCGTCGAGACCGAGTTCGCCTCCGAGCTGCAGGGCCGCACCGAGACGCTCTTCGCCACCGGCAACGGCTACCTCGGCCTCCGCGGCAACGTGGAGGAGGGGCGCGACGGCTACGCCTACGGCACCTTCATCAACGGGTTCCACGAGACCTGGCCCATCCGCCACGCGGAGGAGGCGTTCGGCTTCGCCCGCGTCGGCCAGACCATCGTCAACGTGCCGGACGCCAAGATCATCCGCCTCTACGTCGACGACGAGCCCTTCGTGCTGAGCGAGGCCGACGTCCTCGCCTACTCGCGCCGCCTCGACTTCGCGAACGGCGTGCTCACCCGCGAGCTGGAGTGGCGCACCCCCTCCGGCAAGCGCGTCCTGATCCGCTCGCGCCGCCTGGTCTCGTTCACCGACCGGCACCTCGCGATCCTCGACTACGAGGTCGAGATGCTCGACCACGACGCGTCCGTGCTGATCTCGAGCCAGATCCTCAACCGCCAGGACGGCGTCGACGAGTACCACGCCCCCTCCGGCAGCGAGGGGGCCGGCTTCGACCCGCGCAAGGCGGAGTCGTTCGAGGACCGCGTGCTCCAGCCGCGCCTCAAGCGCGTCAGCGGCACCCGCTACCTCCTCGGCTACCGGACCACCAACTCCCAGATGACCGTCGCCTGCGGCGCCGAGCACCAGCTCGAGACCGAGAACGAGTGGGACCAGACCTCCCAGATCGACGACGACCTCGCCAAGCACGTCTACCGCGTGAAGGCCAAGGCCGGCCGGCCGGTCCGCCTGGTCAAGACGCTGACCTACCACACCTCCCGCGGCGTGCCCGTGCGCGAGCTCGCCGACCGCTGCGACCGCACGCTCGACCGCGCCCGCGAGACGCCGGTCGAGGAGCAGTTCGTCAAGCAGCGCGAGTGGCTCGACGACTTCTGGACCCGCTCCGACGTGCAGCTGGACGGCCCGCCCGCCATCCAGCAGGCCACCCGCTGGAACCTCTTCCAGCTCGCCCAGTCCACCGCCCGCACCGACGGCGGCGGAGTCGCGGCCAAGGGCGTCTCGGGCTCCGGCTACGGCGGCCACTACTTCTGGGACACCGAGGTCTACGTCCTCCCGTTCCTCAGCTACACGGCGCCCCTCGTCGCCAGGAACGCCCTGCGCTTCCGGCAGAACATGCTCGAGGCCGCCCGCGCGCGCGCCTCCGAGCTCAACCAGCGCGGCGCGCTCTTCCCCTGGCGCACCATCAACGGGCAGGAGTCGTCGGCCTACTACGCCGCCGGCACCGCGCAGTACCACATCGACGCCGACATCTCCTACGCGCTCATGCAGTACGTGGGCGCCACGGGCGACGACGACTTCCTCGCCCGCGGAGCGATCGACATCCTCGTCGAGACCGCGCGGATGTGGGCCGATCTGGGCTTCTGGCGCAGCAACGGCGACGACCACTTCCACATCCACGGAGTGACGGGGCCGGACGAGTACACGACCGTCGTCAACGACAACCTGTACACGAACGTCATGGCCCGGGCGAACCTCCGCTCGGCCGCCCGCGCCGTCGAGCTGCTGAAGGCCGTCGAGCCCGCCGCGTACGAGCGGATGGCCGACCGCCTCGCTCTCGACGAGGGCGAGGTGCTCGAGTGGGCGCGCGCCGCCGAGAAGATGCACATCCCCTTCGACGCGCGGGCGGGCATCCACCCGCAGGACGCGGCCTTCCTCGAGAAGGAGCTGTGGGACCTCGAGAACACCCCCGCGAGCAAGCGCCCGCTGCTGCTGCACTTCCACCCGCTGGTGATCTACCGCTTCCAGGTGCTCAAGCAGGCCGACGTCGTTCTCGCGCTGCTGCTGCAGGGCAACGAGTTCACCGCCGAGCAGAAGCGCGCCGACTTCGAGTACTACGACGCGCTGACCACCGGCGACTCGACCCTCTCGGCCGTCGTGCAGTCGATCATCGCCGCCGAGGTCGGCTACAGCGACCTGGCCCGCCACTACTTCCTGTCGGCGCTGTTCGTCGACCTCGCCGACCTGCACCGCAACACCGCGGACGGCATCCACGTCGCCTCGACGGGCGGCGTCTGGAGCGCCCTCGTCTACGGCTTAGGCGGGATGCGCGACCACGGCGGCCGGATCACGCTCGATCCGCGCCTTCCCGACGACTGGGACCGCCTCGCCTTCCGCATCACCCTCCACGGCACGCGCGTGCGCGTCGAGGTGACGCAGACCGAGGTCCTGCTGACGGTCGAGACCGGCGACTCCGCCGCGATCACCGTCCGCGACGAGCGCGTGCACGTCGCCGCCGGCAGCCCCGTGCGCGTCCCGCTCACGCACCAGGGCCGCCGCCTGCACGGCGCGCCGACCACGTCCGACATCGAGGGCACCCGCCGCTCCGACGGCACCGTGATCACCGCCTCGATCCCCACCATCTCGATGACCCCCGAGCCCGAGGTCCTGACCGGGCCCTGAGCGGCGCCGCGAACATCGCCCATCACGCACGAGACCCCCGGCCGGAACCGGGGGTCTCGTGCGTCGCGGGCGGGCGGAGCCGCCCGGACCGGATGCGTCAGGCGGAGGCGAGCAGCGACTTCAGCGCCGACGTGAAGAACGTCAGCCCGTCCACACCCGAGCGCATCGCGGCGGCCGTGTCGGGCCCGAAGCCCTCCTCGACGGCGTGCTCCGGGTGCGGCATGAGCCCCACCACATTGCCGCGGCGGTTGCTGATGCCGGCGATGTCGTTCATGGAGCCGTTCGGGTTGTGGCCGAGGTAGCGGACGACGACGCGTCCCTCCGCCTCGAGCTCGAGCAGCGTGTCGGCCGAGGCGATGTAGCCGCCCTCGCCGTTCTTCAGCGGGATCGTGATCTCCTGGCCGGGCTCGAAGCCGTTCGTCCAGGCGGTCTCGGTGCTCGCGACCATCAGGCGCTGGTCGCGGCAGACGAAGGATCCGATGTCGTTCGCGATCAGGCCGCCGGGCAGCAGGTGCGCCTCGGTGAGCATCTGGAAGCCGTTGCAGATGCCGAGGACCGGGGTCCCGGCGTTCGCCGCGTCGACGACCTCGCGCATGATCGGGGAGTGGGAGGCGATGGCGCCGCAGCGCAGGTAGTCGCCGTAGGAGAAGCCGCCGGGCAGGACGATCGCGTCGACGCCGTCGAGGTCGTGGTCGCCGTGCCACAGCGCGACCGGCTCCGCACCCGCGAACCGGACGGCGCGCTGGGCGTCGCGGTCGTCGAGCGAGCCGGGGAAGGTGATGACGCCGATCCTCATCGGGCGGCCTCCGCCGGGTAGTGGATCCCGACGACGTCCTCGATCACCGAGTTCGAGAGCATCTCGTCGGCGATGCGCTGCACCGAGGCGCGCACCTCGTCGGTCACCTCGTCGACGGTGATCTCGAAGCGCTTGCCCACCCGCACGCCGTGGAGGGCGGAGTGGCCCAGCCGCGCGAGCGCGCCGGCGACGGCCTTCCCCTGCGGGTCGAGCAGCTCGGCCTTGGGCATGACTTCAACGACGATCGTGGGCACCGTGTTCTCCGGAGTCTCGGGGGAGTGCGGTCTTCCGCGCGACCATCGTACCCGCGGGGGTCCCCGCGGTCGGCGGCGCTCAGAAGGTCGTGACGCGGATCGCGTTCGCCCAGGGGTCCTCGAAGGCGAGGGTGCGGCCGTCGTCGCGGGTGGCGACTCCGGAGCGGGCCAGCCGCTCGCCGAGCGCGCCGAGGTCGTCGGCGCCGGGCACCACGATCTCGACCTGTCCGAGGCCGAGGGCCTGCTGCCGGCGTCCGGCGCCCGCCGAGTTCCAGGTGTTCATCGCCATGTGGTGGTGGTAGCCGCCCGCCGAGACGAAGAGCGCCTGCCCGCCGTACGCGATCGTCGTCTCGAAGCCGAGCCGGTCGACGTAGAACTCCTTCGCGGTGGCGACGTCGCCCACGCTCAGGTGCACGTGGCCGACGGAGGCGCCGCCGAGGCGCGGCTGCGCGATCGACTCCTCGGTGAGGTGCTCCTGCAGGAACGCGTTCGGGTCGAGGAAGAGCGTGCTCATCTCGATCCGCCCGTGCGTCCACGACCACTGCGTGCGGTCGCGGTCCCAGTAGAGCTCGACGCCGTTGTGCTCGGGGTCGTCGAAGTAGAAGGCCTTGCTGACCAGGTGGTCGGAGCTGCCGGTGAAGGAGCCGGGGTGCCGGGTCGCGACGCTGTACACGGCCGCGGCGAGCGCCGCCTCCGATTCGAAGAGGATCGCCGCGTGGAAGAGGCCGGCGCTGCGCGGCGAGGCGTGCACCAGCTCGGGCGCGTGCTGGAGGATCACGGCCGGCACTCCGCCGCGGCCGAGCACCGCGACCGGTCCGTCGTGCGAGAGCAGCTCGAGCGTCACGGCGTCGCGGTAGTAGGCGATCATCCCGTCGAGGTCGGCGACGCGGAGGGTCACCGCGCCCATCGCGGTGTCGGGAGCGAGCAGGTCGGGGGAGGAGGTGGTCACGGCGGAGACGCTACCCGCTTTTGGTTGAAGCTACAACCATTCAGAGGGGCGAGCGCTCATAGGAACCGCATAAGCATCGTCCAGGCGGCGCGGGGAGGCCGGGCGTGGAATGGGAACCGGTCGCCGTCAGGGGCGGCCCCGGCACGAGGACGACACCATGAACGAGCGACACGAATCCGACGAGCGAGAGCTCACCGACCAGCCCGCCATCACCGAGGCGACGGGCGCCGACGAGGTGCGCGCGCTGCGCGCGGACGACCGTCGTCGTCGTCGTCGGGCGCTGATCGCCGGCGGCCTCGGCCTCGCCGTGCTGATCGGAGTGACAGCAGGCGGAGTCGCCACCGCCGGCCGCACCGAGGCGGCCTCCTCCGCCTCGGCCGGCGCCGCCACGATCGTCTACCCCGGCGGCTCGCGGGGATCCTTCGGCGGCGGGTACGTGATCGTCCCCTCCTGGGGCGGATCGACGCAGGGCGGATCGACGCAGGGCGGCTCCTCCGCGTACGGGTCGATGCAGGGCGGCTCCTCCGCCTCCGAGCCGGCCACCGGCGCGACCGACGCCGTGGCCGCGAGCACCGCGCAGACCGCCGGCGTGGTCACGATCACCTCCGAGCTCACCTACCAGGGCGCCCGCTCGGCCGGCACCGGCATGATCCTCACCTCCGACGGCATGATCCTCACCAACAACCACGTCGTCGAGGGCGCCACCGCGATCTCGGTCACGGTGGAGTCGACGGGCCGCAGCTACACCGCCCGCGTCGTCGGCACCGACGCGACGAACGACGTCGCCGTCCTGCAGCTGGAGGACGCCTCCGGCCTCACCCCCGCCTCGCTCGACACGGACGGGGTCGCTGTGGGCGACACCGTGACCGCCGTCGGCAACGCGGGAGGGACGGGCGACCTGGTCGCCGCCACCGGCACGGTCACCGGTCTCGATCAGCAGATCACCACCCGCTCCGAGTCGGGGATCTCCGCCGAGACGCTGACCGGGCTGATCCAGACGGACGCAGACATCGTCTCCGGCGACTCCGGCGGCCCGCTCGTCGACTCCGCCGGCCGCGTCGTGGGGATGGACACCGCCGCCTCCAGCGGAACGGCCGACATCACCGGCTTCGCGATCCCGATCTCGAAGGCCCTGGACATCGTGGCCACCATCGAGGCGGGCGCCGACACGGCCACCGTCGAGATCGGCTATCCGGCCTTCCTCGGCGTCTCCCTCTCCTCCGGCACCGCGTCTCCGACTTCGCGCGCGCTCGCGACCACCGCGTCCGGCGCCGTGATCGGCGGAGTCGTCGAGGGCGGGCCGGCCGCGCAGGCGGGCCTCGAGGCGGGGGACGTCGTCACCGCGGTCGACGGGGTCGCCGTCGCCTCGGCCGATCAGCTGTCCGCCTCGCTCGCGCAGCGCGAGCCCGGGGAGTCGGTGACGATCTCGTGGACCGACTCCGCGGGCGCCGCCCGCTCCGCCCAGGTCGTGCTGGTCGAGGGTCCGGTCGCCTGATCGGAGCCTCCGCGTGGCCGCCGGAGCGTTCCCGGCCGTTCACCCGGGCGAGCGCGTCACGCCGCCCGTTGTTTTGATCCGCTCAAGACAACTCGGGTAGTGTCCTCGGCATGACGACAGTGGACGAGCGGCTCCGAGCCTCCGGGCTCAAGGTCACCGCCACCCGGCGCGCGGTGCTCCTCGCTCTCGAGGAGCACCCGCACTCCGGGGTCGACGCGGTCCTGGCCCGAGTGCGCGAGGGCCTCCCCGAGGCTTCGGCCCAGGCCGTCTACGGAGTGCTCTCGGCGTTCACCGACGCCGGGATCGTCCGCCGCATCGAGCCGGAGGGCCATCCCCGCCGGTTCGAGCTGCGGGTCGGCGACAACCACCACCACGTGGTGTGCCGGCGCTGCGGGGCCGTGGCCGACGTCGACTGCGTCGTCGGGGAGGCGCCGTGCCTGCATCCGCAGACCGCGAGCGGCTTCGCCGTGGACACCGCCGACGTCACGTTCTGGGGCACCTGCCCCGACTGCCTGGCCCTGGCCCACTGACCGACATCCGCTACACCGCAGCGGCGGGCCCCGTGCCCCTCGCCGACAGGAGGAACATGACCGAGGAACGATTCACCACCACGAACTCCGGAGCACCGGTCGCGAGCGACGACCACTCGCTGAGCGTCGGAGCCGACGGACCCCTCGCGCTCCACGACCACTACCTCGTCGAGAAGCTGGCCCAGTTCAACCGCGAGCGCATCCCGGAGCGGGTCGTCCACGCCAAGGGCGGCGGAGCCTTCGGACGCTTCACCACCACCGCCGACGTCAGCGCCTACACGCGTGCCGCGCTCTTCCAGCCCGGAGTCGAGACCGAGATGCTCGCGCGGTTCTCCACGGTCGCCGGCGAGCAGGGCTCGCCCGACACCTGGCGCGACCCCCGCGGCTTCGCGCTGAAGTTCTACACGAGCGAGGGCAACTACGACCTCGTCGGCAACAACACCCCCGTCTTCTTCATCCGCGACGGCATCAAGTTCCCCGACTTCATCCGCTCGCAGAAGCGCCTGCCTGGCAGCCACCTGCGCGACCACGACATGCAGTGGGACTTCTGGACCCTCTCGCCCGAGTCGGCCCACCAGGTCACATGGCTCATGGGCGACCGCGGCCTCCCCTCCTCGTGGCGGCACATGGACGGCTTCGGCTCGCACACCTACCAGTGGATCAACGCCGCCGGCGAGCGCTTCTGGGTCAAGTACCACTTCAAGACCGATCAGGGCGTCGAGATCCTGAGCCAGGAGCAGGCCGACCAGATCGCCGGTGAGGACGCGGACTTCCACATCCGCGACCTGTCCTCCGCCATCGACCGCGGCGACTTCCCCTCGTGGACGCTGTCCGTGCAGGTCATGCCGTACGAGGACGCGAAGAGCTACCGGTTCAACCCGTTCGACCTCACCAAGGTCTGGCCCCACTCGGACTACCCGCTGATCCAGGTCGGCACCATGACGCTCGACAGGAACCCCGAGAACTACTTCGCGCAGATCGAGCAGGCGGCGTTCGCCCCCTCGAACTTCGTGCCCGGGATCGCGGCCAGCCCCGACAAGATGCTCCTCGCGCGCATCTTCAGCTACGCCGACGCGCACCGCTACCGCGTGGGGACCAACCACGCGCAGCTGCCGGTGAACGCGCCGAAGTCGCCCGTGCACTCGTACTCGAAGGACGGCCCCATGCGGTTCGACTTCCAGAAGTCCGAGGTGCCCGTCTACGCGCCGAACACGATGGGCGGCGCCCACGCCGATCCCGCCCGGGCGGCGGAGTCGGCCGGCTGGGAGACCGACGGCGAGCTGACGCGCGCCGCGGCGACCCTCCACCCGGAGGACGACGACTTCGGTCAGGCGGGGACGCTCTACCGCGAGGTCCTCGACGACGACGCGCGCGCCCGCCTGGTCGCGAACATCGCCGGCCACGTGTCGAAGGTCACCCGTCCGGAGCTGCGGCAGCGCGTGCTCCAGTACTGGGCGAACGTCGACTCGTCGCTCTCGCAGCGCGTCGCCGAGGCGCTCGAGCCCTCGGCTCCCGATGCGGACGTCTCCCCCGAGGCGGTCGGCATCGGGGCGTAGTCCCGGCATCCCCTCGAGGAGCGCGCGGTACCGGAGCGATCCGGGTCGCGCGCTCCTCGTCGTTACCGGGGAGGGTCCTTCCACTCGGTGGAGTCGGATCCCGCGCGCGCGGGTGCCCGCCTCGGTCCGATGCAGCCGGCTCGGACCCCGGATCCGCCCGCGGAACCGGGCGCCGACGGGGAGGACCCCTGATCCCGACACGCCCGGGATGTGCGATTTCGGCCCGTCGTTTGACAGCACCGCGATCGCTGCGTAACTTATTCCGAGTCGCCACAAAGGCCGCAGGGAAACGGAAAGAGCAGCAGCTCCTACGTCCCGGCCTCAATCGGGACCATCCACTCGGCAAGACAGCTTTTCGGAGCAGGTCTGCCGCACGGATGTAAAGCCTTCGCAGGATTCCTCGGATCCAGCAACTTCGCCGCCCGGCGCAGGACTCAGGTCCTGAACCGAGCAACGTCGGAGCGCCTATGAGCGTGACGGCATCGCGAAGAAGCCGGATTTGACACGGCCTGCGGATGTGCTAAGTTATACAAGTTGCCACGGCGACAGAGGGAAAGAAATTTCTCCTAGTCTACCGAGAAGACGCGTATGACGCAAGCAACATTATCTTCGATCACTTTCGTTGTGAAGCACCGTTCTGGTGTGGAGGCGGGATGTGTCCGATTCTTGAGAACTCAACAGCGTGCACTATGTTCAATGCCAAT
>NZ_PSVG01000014.1:0-82996 GCF_002930885.1 Rathayibacter sp. AY1F2
CCCCCGCACCGACCGCCCCCGCCGGTCCCTCCTCCGCACCGCCCTGATCGGGACGACGACCGCTCTGCTGGCCGTCCTGGTCGCGGCGGCGCTCCTGTTCCACGCGTCCGGCGGACGCTGGTTCATCGTGCAGACGCCCTCCATGGGTACGGCCGCCCCGGTCGGCACCCTCGTCCTCACCGAGCCGACGGCCCTCGAGGACGTCCGGGTCGGCGACGCGGTCAGCTTCCACCCCACCACCACGCCCGACGAGACCTACACCCACCGGGTCGTCGAGATCGCCGACGACGGCACGCTCCGCACCCAGGGCGACATCAACGGCGCCGTCGATCCGTGGGCCACCGGCCAGGACCAGCTCATCGGAGTCGTCACCACGGCGCTGCCGGTGCTCGGCTGGCTCGTGCGCGGCCTGCCGCTGCTGATCATCGGCGCCGTCCTCGTGCAGCTGCTCACCCGCTTCATCGCCTCGCCCACCCAGCGGGCGTCGATGCGGATCCTCGGCCTCTCGCTCGTCGCGTCCGTCACCGTCTTCGTGCTCCGCCCGCTGGTCGGCATCGTCGTCCTCGAGGCCACCGTGGACAGCGGCACGACGAACGCCACGCTCGTCTCGACAGGCGTCCTCCCCATCCGCGTGAGCGCCGAGGGTGCCGACCCCGTGGACCTGGTCTCCGGACAGGTCGGCCGCCTGCAGATCCCGGCGCACGACGGAGACGCCTACGCCCTCTCCTCCGCTCTGCACCTGCCGTTCTGGGGCTGGGTCCTCTTCGTCCTGCTCTGCGCGATCCCGGTGCTCTACACGGTCTTCGTCGGCCTCCCCGGCGAGCCGGAGCGGACCGCCGAGCGAGGCCGCCGCGCCGCCCGCGAGGAGGAGACGGCATGAGCCGGCACCGCCTCTCCGCCGCCTCGCCGGCCGCGCGGCTGCGCACCCTCCTCGCCCGCCCGAGGTCTGTCGTCGCCGCCCTCGCCGCCGCCGCCCTGGCCGCCGTGCTGCTCACCGCCCCTGCCACCTCCGGCGCGTACACCGCCTCGATCCTGAACTCGACCAACACGGTCGGCAGCGCCGCCGCGTTCTTCACCTGCGACGGCGCCCTCGCCGCCGACCGCGGGGCCGCGCTCTTCGCCTACACGCTCGCGCAGCCGAGCGGATCGACGACCGCGCCCGACACGGACTCCGGCCAGTACCCGGGCACCTACCGCTCCACCAGCCTCTTCCCGACCGCGATGGTCAGCTCCGCCGCGACGCCCAAGGCCTGCCCGCGCGACGCGGGCGGCTCGTGGACGCCGAACGGCACCAACCAGTACCTGAGCACGCCGCTGGAGATCAGGAACCCCGGCACCTTCAGCACCGAGATCTGGTTCAAGACCACGAACGCCGGCGGCAAGCTCTTCAGCTTCAGCGCGGGCGCCACCGCTCCCGGCGGCCAGTACGACCGCCACACCTACATCGGTGCCGACGGCAAGCTCGTCTTCGGCGTCTACAACGGCGCCGCGCAGACCATCACGAGCACCCGAGCCGTCAACGACGGGCTCTGGCACCACGTCGTCTCCACGCTCTCGCCGACGGCGGGCATCGCGCTCTGGGTCGACGGCGTGAAGGTCGCCTCGAACAGCACGTACCGCACGGCCGAGAACACGACGGGCACCTGGAAGATCGGATACGACAGCCTGGGCGGCCAGTGGCCGAACGTCGGCTCCTCGTACTTCGGCGGGAGCCTGCGCTACGCCGCGGTGTACTCGACGGTCCTCACGCCGGAGCAGATCCAGACGCACTACGCGGCAGGACGCTGAGCGAACGGCCCGGTCGGCGGCGCCTCCGCAGCCCTAGGGTGAGCGGATGACCGCCCCCGCCCTCTCGCGCCGCGCCCGCTTCCACCAGCGGTTCCTCGTGGAGGAGCGCGTGATGGCCCCGGAGGCGCGCCGCGGCCTCGACCGGGCCGGCTTCGGCCTCATCGGCGTCGGCGTCGTCCTCTTCGCGGCCTTCACCGCGCAGGTCGCGAGCGGCACCGGCCTCACCGTCCTCGATCCGGTCGTCGCCGAGTGGTTCCGCGAGAAGCGCTCCGCCGAGGGCACGGTCGTGATGGACGCGCTCGCCACCGTCTTCGGGCCGGTCTACCTGCCGGTCATCATCCTGGCGGTGCTCGTGCTCTGGTTCGTCCTCGCGCGGCACCTCTGGCGGCCGATCCTCCTGGCCGGCGGCATGCTCGTCGGGATGCTCAGCGTGCAGCTGGCCGCGCACCTCGTGATGCGGATGCGCCCGCCTGTCGAGTACATGCTGCTCGGGCCCGACGGGACCTTCTCGTTCCCCTCCGGCCACGTCACCGGCGTGAGCGACTTCTTCCTGATCACCACGTTCCTCCTCGCCTCCCGCCGCTCCTCCCGGAGCTGGATGATCGGGGGCTTCGCGCTCTCGCTCGGGATGATCGCCGGCCAGATCGTCGCCCGGCTCTACCTCGGCTACCACTGGCTGACCGACACGCTCGCCTCGGTGTCGCTCGCCCTGATCGTGCTCGGCTCGGTGATCGTGATCGACACCCGCCGGACCGCGGTCGTGCGGGGCCACGCGGACTGACCGGCGCGCCCACCCCTGCGGCGAGGAGCCGGCCGCGGGAGCAGGCCCTGTCGTCAGCCCCGGTCGGCCGGATCCTCCTCGGTGACGATCGGCACCGGCTCCGTCACGCCGATCGTGCTGACGATCGGGACGATCCCGGTGCGGGTGAACGGCTCCTCGGCGGCCGGCGCCGGCTCGTCGGGCAGCGGTGCGGGGTCGACCGCGGCCGGCGCCGACGGGTCGGACGCCGTGAGGCCGGATCCGCTGCCCGACGCTGTGGCGTCCTGTGCGGTGTCCGCCTGCCCGGCCTCGGCGCCGTCGGGGTAGAGGACGTCGGCGGCGAGGGCCTGCTCGATCCCGCGGTCCCGGCGGGTCCGGGCGCGGACCGGCGCCACCGCCCGCACGATCGGGGTGCGCAGGCGGCGGTAGGCGATCCGGCCGAGCGTGACTCCGCCGGCGAGGCCCAGCGCGATCATGCCCGCCTGGAGCAGGAGCTCGATCCCGGCGCTCGGGCCGGCGTTCGAGGTGAGGCCGAGGACGCCGCGGTAGAGGGTGAGGCCGGGCAGGAGGGGGACGATCGCGCACGCGGTCGTCACCACGGCGGGCACCCGCATCCGCTCGGCCAGCATCTCGCCGAGCAGGCCGATCGCCAGCGCCGGGAGGGCGTTGGCCATGAGCGGCGCGAAGCCCGAGGTGGTCAGCGAGTCGGAGACGAGGAACGCGCCGGCTCCGGTGAGGGCGGCGATGAGCGCGGGCCGCGGCGGGGTGTGCGACGAGAGCGCCCAGGCGCCGGCCGCGACCCCGGCGCCGAGCACCTGCACGGCCGCCGGCCAGGGGCGGGCGTAGGAGTCGACCAGCACCAGCTCGACCCCGAGCGAGCGCGCGCCGTCGAGCACCACGGCGATGCCGACGACGATGCCCAGCGTCAGCAGCCCGACCTCGAGCAGCCGGCCGCCCGCGGTGATCGGGAACCCGTTGATCGCGTCGTCCGCCGCTCCCACGAACGAGAGCCCGGCGAGGAGCACGACCACCCCCGACGCGACGACGAGCGCGGGCGGCAGAACCGCCAGCTCCACGGGCAGCCGCGGCACGACCGCGAGCAGCACCACCGCCACTCCGGTCGCCAGCGCGGCGCCGGCGATCTGCTGGAAGAAGGCGGGCAGGCCCCAGCGGGCGAGCAGCTGGTTGACCAGGTCGATCGCGGCGGCCGTCGCGGCGGCGAGGAGCACGACGAGCGGGCCGCCCCCGAGCAGGAGCGCGACGCCCGCGGCCATCAGTGCGAGCGTGAGGGTGACGACTCCGCGGCGGTAGCGGTGCGGCTGGACGAGGATCGCGTCGAGCCGGTCGTGCGCGGCCTCGAACTGGTGCCGCGCCTCCTCGCGGGCCTCGGCGGAGTCGACGGCGTCGGCGACCCGCACCTCCGGCGAGCCCTCGGTGATGGCGGTGACGAGCGCCGTCACGCGGGCGAGCCGCTCGTAGTCGGCGCTGCGGGAGGGGACGACGCGCAGCACGCTCACGCTGGGGGAGTCGTCGCCTCCGTCGTGCACGACCAGGATCGATGTGAAGGTGAGGTCGACCTGGCACTCGATGCCGTAGGCGCGGCACACCCGCTGGATCGTCTCGGTCACCTCGGCGGCCGCGGACCCCAGCGAGAGCAGCGTCTCGCCCAGCCGCACGGCCAGCTCGAGCACCCCGCGGACCGTCTGCTCGGCGAGGAGCGCCCGCTGCGCTCGACGGCTCACCGGGGCCGCGGGCCGCTGCCCGCCGAGCTTGCCGACGACCTGCTGCAGAAGACGAGGAGAGCGCACCGTCCAGGGTAGGCACGCGGGGGCCGGTCCGGGGACGGGTTGCGCCGGCGGCTTCTGCGCGGATGCCCGGGCAGCAGCCCTCAGCAGCAGGCGAGCACCCGGGTCGTCAGCCAGAGGGCGGCCTCGAGCTCGGTGTGCAGCTCCCGGCCGAGGGCGAGCCAGCGCTCCTCCGCCTCGGCGCTCCTCCAGCCCTCGAACACGTCGCATCCGGCGGCCCAGAGCTCCTGCCAGCGGAGCAGCGGTCCGTGCAGGGCCTCCGGGACGCCGATCGCGCCCGGGTCGTCGACCGGGCCGTCGAGCGCCCAGAGAGGATACTCCGCGCCGTGGTCCGGGTACAGGCGGAGGTCGGCGAGCCGCCCCTCCCGATCGGCCCGCGCGCGGGCGAGGGTGTCCTCCTCCGTCGCGAACGGCGGGACGATCCACTCGATCTGCGTGACGGGATCGACGACTCGGTGTTCCACGGCTCCTGCTCCGCTCCTCGATGCGCGCACGACGGTAGCAGGGCCGTTCCGCGCAGCATCGGAGGGGGCCTGCCTACACTGGCGAGCGACTGCGTCCGCGAACGGGCGGGCGGGGCGAGGGGTGGGAGCGCATGAGGGTTCACGAGCGCGCGGTGCGGCACGGGCGGCTCCGGCGGCGGTCCGGGGTGCGGACAGTGGTGGTCGGGATCGCGGCGGTGGTCGGCGTCCTCGCCGTCAGCGCCACCTCGCTCGTGGCGATCGCGACGGTGAGCATCAGCCGGAACGTCGCCGACAACGCGGTCGACCTGGGCGTCGCTCCTCCCACCGCCGGGAACGTGCAGATGGGCGCGGTCGAGGGCGGCTTCGACGTCCTGGTGGTCGGCACCGACAACGACGCCACGCAGGGCGACTCCTTCGGCGTCCGCGACGACACGCTCAACGACGTCAACATCCTGCTCCACGTCTCGGCCGACCACCGCAGCGCGACGGTGATCAGCTTCCCGCGCGACCTGATCCTGGACCGTCCCGCGTGCACCGACCCCGAGACGGGCGTCGTCACCGAGGCCGCCGCCGGCGTCCCGCTCAACTCCGCGTTCCAGTACGGCGGGCTCGCCTGCGTCAACGACACCCTGCAGCAGTTCACCGGCCTGACGGTGCCCTACGCCGGCTGGGTGTCCTTCAACGGCGTCATCGAGATGAGCAACGCCGTCGGCGGCGTCCCGATCTGCCTCACGGGTCCGATCCTCGACACCGACTCGGGACTCGACCTGCCCGCCGGCACCTCCACCGTCTCCGGGTCGATGGCCCTCTCGTTCCTCCGCAGCCGCCACGGCGTCGGCGACCAGAGCGACCTCAGCCGCATCTCGTCGCAGCAGCAGTACCTGGCCTCGCTGATGCGCACCGTCCGCTCGGCCGACACCCTCTCGAACATCCCCGCCCTCTACGGACTCGCGCAGGCGACCTCGTCGAACGTGCACCTGTCGACGTCGCTCACGAGCCCGGCGACGATGATCTCGCTCGCCCTCGCGCTGAAGGACGTCGACCTCTCGAAGATGGTGTTCGTGCAGTACCCGGCGCTCGACGACCCGGACTACCCGGGCAAGGTCGTGCCCAACGCCGAGGTCGGGGCCGAGCTCATGAACCGCGTCCTCAACGACCAGCCGGTGACCCTCGCATCCGACGCTCCGGCGGAGGAGGCGCCCGCGGCGGAGGCGCCCGCGGACGGCGGCGCGGCTCCGACGGATCCCGCTCCCGTCGCCGTCGACGCTCCGGGCCAGACCGCGGCGGAGGAGACCTGCGCGGTGCCGTCCGACTGACCCGACGGGTCTCGCGACGGCGAAGGCGCCCGGGCGGTGTGCCCGGGCGCCTTCGTCGTCCGCGGTGCGTGGCCGTCTACGCGCGGCGGCGGCGCACCGTCAGGGCGAGACCGCCGAGGATGCCGAAGGCGGCCAGGGCGAGCGGCGCGGTCGTCGAGACGCCGGTCGAGGCGAGGACGGGGCGGTGGCCGCCCGTCTGCGCCGCGGGTCCGGAGCCGGCCGGGTGCCCTGCGGGCCCGGCGCCGACAGGGTGCGCCGTGACCGCGGCGACCGCGGCGGAGCAGTCGGCCTCTCCGGCGATCGGGTCCTCCTCCGTCAGCGTGTAGTCGTAGGAGGTGCTCGCCACGAGACCGCTCGACGTGCCGCGGGCGATGACGCAGTAGATCTCGCTCGCCGGGTCCTGCAGCGGGTACTCGCCGAGGGAGATCAGGCTCCAGCCCAGCGCGTCGACGCCGACCTCGCGGCTCGAGCCGCCGCCCGTGAGCGTCTGGCGCGCACCCGAGGTCGAGAAGACGCCGATCGAGACGGTCTCGTCCGCGCCGAAGCCGAGGAGAGCGCCACCGCTGGTGGGCTGTCCGTCCGCCGGGGCGGGCTCGGGCGAAGCCCCCTGGGGCCAGATCCGGATCGCGGTGCGTGAGGGGACCTGCTCCAGCGACGACGTCACGGAGCGTCCGCTGGTCTCTCCCGTGGCGGTGACGGTGAAGGTGCCCAGCTGGTCCGCCATGGTGTCGGCGTCGAGCAGGACGAAGGCCTCGCCCGAGAGCGGGGTCGGCGCGGGGGGCACGAGGGCGGAGGTGCTGCCGTCGGGCGCGGTGAGCGTGACGGACACGTCCTCGCCGCGGTCGAATCCGCGGAACGAGGCGACGACGCCGTAGATCCGGAACTCTCCGACCTGGATGTCCGCACCGGCCGGGAGCACCCCGCCGTCCTCCCGGTTCTGGAAGACGACGCTCGTGTCGGGCTGCGTCACGGTCAACTCGACGGCATCGGAGGCGACACGGGCGCCCGAGGCGTCGAGTCCCTCCGCGATGACGGAGATCGTCTCGCCGGGGAGCGGGAGATGGGGGTCCACCGCGACGCCGTCCGCGTCGGTGGGGAGCCAGTCCTGGAGGCGGAGCTCGCCGGAGGCGGTGATCACGCTGGTGGTGACGGCCTCCTCCGAGTCGCCGTCGCGGAGCACGACGACGGCGACGGTGCCGGGCTGGAAACCGGTGCCGGACACGTCCAGGCCGCCGGCCCAGCCCTCCGCCGAGGGGATCGCGGAGAACGCCGAGCCCGCTTCGTAGGTGGTGCGGTCGAGGGCGATCGCCAGGGGCGACTGCGCGCTCTCGACGGGCGCGATGGTCGGAGCCGGAGTGGGCGCCGGAGTCGAGGCCGGCTGCGGCGTCGCCGTGGGCTCCGGAGTCGCGGTCGGCTCCGCGGTGGGAACCGGCTCGGCCGGTGCAGGACTCGAGGCGGCGTCCGGGACGACCTCGGTGGCCAGAGCGACGGACGGGAACGCGAGCGCCCCCAGCAGTGCCGCAGTGGTGATGACGGTGACGCCGTGGCGTCGTCGCGCAGAGCGCACGATTCCTGCTTCCTCCGAGCCGCTGATCGCGGTCGGCTTCCCCATGAGCGGGGGACGCTCGCCCCCTGTCGCTGAGTGTGTCCTATGCGGAACCTCAGCCGGTGCCGGATCCTGCAACGATCCGATCACGCCGCGCGGCGCGAGGTGACGGTTCGGTCGCGGGCGCGCACGGCGACCCGGACAAGCCGGTGGGCGACGCTCCCCGGGGGGTCCTCAGACCGGCGGCACGACCAGCAGCACCACGCCGATCGCGGCGCTCATCGCGGCGACCACGCACCAGCGCTCCGCTCGGGTTCCCGCGGGTCCGCGCGTCCGCGCCACGGCGCCGAGACCGATCGCGAGCACGGCGATGCCGACCTGCAGCGCCACGGTGGTGCGGATCAGCGTCCAGGCCTCGAAGGCGCTCGCTCCGGTCGATCCCGTGGCGAGCAGCGGCACTCCGCCGACGCCCGCCGGCACCAGCAGCAGGCCGGATCCGATCGCGAGCGCCGCGACGAGGTGGGCGAGCACGTCGTCCAGCGCGGTCCGTGGGGGCGCGCCGACCGGCCCGAGCGCGGCGGCGCCGGGCCTCATCGCGACAGTGCGGAGATGCATGGGGCGAGCGTAGGACCGGACCGCACCGGAGCGGACCCCCTGTGGAGGCCCCTGTCCGGTGGGCATTCCGGAGGAGGATCGGCGCTGGGCGAGTAGTCGAGGGCCCCGCCCTCCGGTCGCTCGTCGACGCCGTCCGGGCGGCTCGCTTCACGCCCGTCAGTCGCTGCTCCCGGTCCAGGTCCCTTCGATCACCTGGATCAGGTCGTGCCGCTCATCGCGGCCCAGATCCGGTTCGAACTCGACGACGAGCCGGTCCGACCGGTAGACATCCCTCGTGTTGTACACCGTCGCCTGGCGCGCGAGATCGAGGGAGTGGTAGCGGTGGATCGACGCCCCGGGCCCGTCGACGCCCTCCACGCACCCACGACGATCTCCGCAGGCCTCCCTGCTCGGAGCGGCAGCGCGCTCGAGTCCGTCCAGCTCCGCGCGGGTGACGTCCCGGATCGTGATCCTCGATCTCGAGTCGTCGAGGAGGAGCCCCGCTCCGAAGACGGCGGCTCCGCCGACGACGGCCCCGACGACGAGACCCGCAGCCCCGAAGACGACGGCGGTCCGGCCGACCGTTCCCGTGGCTCTGCTCGTCGCTGTCATGGAGGTCCTCTCTTCGGCCGGCTGCTCGGGCGGACGGCGGAGTGCCATCGCATCCGGAGAACCTCCCAGCGCTCATCGGCGGAGTCAAGAGCGCACACCTCGATGGCAGGAGATGTGGCGCGATCGTCGACGCAGAGGGTGCAGCAGCAGGCTCCGCATCCGCCCGGCGCCTCCGCCTCAGGCGCCGTCTCCGGCAGGATCAGGGGATGCGCCTGCAGACCCTCACCACCGGATCCGGACCGCGACACGTCGGGCTGGTGCACGGGCTCGGTGCGTCGGCGGCGACCTGGGGGCCGTTCGTCGAGCGGCTCGTCGCGACCGGCCGCTACACGGTCACGGCCGTCGATCTGCGCGGGCACGGCGCGAGCGCCCGGGCGGAGTCCTACCGGATCGACGACATGGCCGCCGATCTGGTCGAGTCGCTGCCGGCGGGACTCGACAGCGTGGTCGGCCACTCGCTCGGCGGCGCGGTGCTGCAGCGTGCCGTCGCCGGACTCGCGCCCGGCCGGGCCGTCTACCTCGATCCCGGGTTCGCCCTGTCGCTCCCCACGAGCGGCCTGCGCGGACGGCTGTTCTGGGCGGCACCGCTGCTGTCGGTCGGCGTCGCCCAGCTCGGGCAGGCGCGGGCGAGCGCCGCGGTCCGCGCCGCCTACAGCCCGGAGATCCGCGCGCTGCTCGATGACGCGAAGAAGAGGTTCGACGCGCGGATGGCCGTCGGCGTGTTCCGGGACGTCGCCTTCCACCCGGTCCCGGTCGAGGCGCCGGCGGTCCCGTCGACGGTCGTGCTCTCCGACCAGTCGCCGGCGGTGCTGCCGGACGCCCTGGCCGCGCGGCTCGAGCAGCGGGGCTGGCAGGTGCGCCGGCTCCCGGGCGTGCACCACGACATGCAGTTCGAGGACCCGGACAGGACGTTCGCCGCGATCGCGGACGTGCTCTAGCCGCCCCCTCCGCGGGTCGGGCGCCGGTGAACGGGGATTCCGGGTGCATCCGTACCTCGCGGATCGAGACGGCGGGCTATCCCGGAGGCCCGCCCGCCGTCCTCCTGCGCCCGCCGTCAGCGGACGGTCGTCGCGGCGGTGTCGGCGTTGCTGCGCATCGACGGGTCCGGTGTCCTGACCGAGAACGCGGCGGCGAAGGCGGTCGCGGTGCCGGTGCGCGTGGCCGTGACGGTGATCCTCTCGGTGACGGTCCGCCCGTTCGCGAGACTCGAGCGCGGGAAGATCACGATGCTCCCGATGCGGCTGTACGAGCCCGTGGCGGAGACGAACTGCACGGTCGGGGGGAGGACCACCTTCGAGAAGACGGACGCCGACGTGGAGGGTCCGGCGTTCTTCGTGATGAGCGTGTACGTGAACGTCCTCCCCTTCACCGCGGTGGTCGGAGCGGAGACGTCGACGCGCAGGTCGGCCCTCGTGGTCGCCTTCTGCGGAGAGACGGTCAGCGTGCTCGCCGCCTCGACGGTGCCCGCCGGGTTCACCGCGCGGAGGGTGAAGCCGTACGTCCCCGCGGTGGTCGGGGTGCCGGTGAGGCGGCCTGAGCCGTCGAGGGCGAGCCCGGGAGGCAGAGTGCCCGACGCGACGGTGACGACCGGCGCCGGGGATCCGGTCGCCGTGTACGTGAAGTCGTAGGCGGAGCCGACCACGCCGGCCGCGGCCGTCCCCGAGAGGGTCGGAGCGGTCGCCGCCGGTCCGACGGTGAGGGTGTGGGGCGCGCCGGTGGTGGTGCCGAAGGTGGTGCGGGCGGACACACTGAAGGAGGACGCTCCCTCGACGGTCGGGGTGCCGGAGAGGACGCCCGCGGAGGTGAGGGTCAGGCCGGCCGGGAGGGACCCGGAGGCGAGCTCGATCGTCGACGCGCCGCCGGTGGCGAAGGTGTAGGAGAAGGGCGTTCCGAGAGGCGCCGTCGCCGGAGGGGCGTCGGCCGTGAAGACGGGCCGAGCGCCGAGGGCGAGGCTGTGGAAGCTGCCGCCGGACACGGCGGTGGCGCCGGTGAGTCCCGCCGGCACGGAAGCCTCGCCGAAGCCGTCGTAGCCCCAGGCGGTGACGGTGCCGTCGCGGCGCACAGCGAGGCTGTGGTACCCGCCGGCGGCGACGGCGGTGACGTCCGCGAGGCCGTCGGGGACGTCGGACTGGCCGCCGCTGTCGCTGCCCCAGGCGACGACGGTCCCGTCCGAGCGCAGCGCGAGGCTGTGGGAGGCTCCGGCGGAGACGGCGGTGACGCCGGTGAGCCCCGCGGGCACGTCGGTCTGCCCGAAGGCGTCGTATCCCCATGCGGTGACGGTGCCGTCGCGGTGCAGCGCGAGGTCGTGGAATCGGCCGGCGGCGATGGCGACGACTCCGCTGAGCCCGTCCGGCACGGTCGCCTGGCCGTAGAAGTCGTATCCCCAGGCGGTGACGGTCCCGTCGCCGTGCAGGGCGAGGTTGTGGTAGCCGCCGGCAGCGATGGCGGTGACGTCGGCGAGCCCGTCCGGCACTGTGGCCTGCCCGTCGCCGTCGTCGCCCCAGGCGGTGACGGTCCCGTCTCTCCGCAGGGCGAGGCTGTGGTTCACGCCGGCGTCGACGGCGACGACGTCGTCCAGACCGGTCGGCACGGTGGCCTGCCCGCTGCTGTCCTCGCCCCAGGCGGCGACGGTGCCGTCGCTGCGCAGGGCGAGGCTGTGGGAGCCGCCCGCGGCGATCGCCGTCGCGTCGGTGAGCCCAGCCGGCGCAGCGACCTGCCCGCTGGAGTCGTCACCCCAGCCGACGACACCGGTCGCAGCGGGAGCCGCGGCGACCGCGGACAGGGGAGCCGTGGTCCCGAGGAGGAGCGCGACGGTCGCCGTCAGCGCGAGCAGGCCGAGCGCCGGCCGAGGCCTCGTCCTCCGCTCAGGGGTCGAGCGGGCCGTACCGGCGTCCGGGTCGGTCGGGCGGGAGGCGGAGGGAGAGCGCATGCTGGAGCCTTCGATCGGGTCGACCGTGGGCGGCCGTCTCCGAACAGTGGCACCCGGTCCCACCGCCGACAACAGCCTCTAGCGGACATGTCCGCAACAGGGCAGGGGCCGGTGCGCGGAGGATGCGTCGGCCTCGGAACGGGCCCGCGGAGCATCCCCCACCGGTGCCGGGGCCGGTCCCGACGGATCGCGCGCAGGCGTCTCGCGCAGACCGATCGCGGCGAGACGTTCTCCTCCCGGCCACCCGTGCCGGACGCCCCGGCCCCTACCGTGGCCGCATGACAGCAGCGGAGTCAGGACGTCCCGGAGCCCGTGAGCGGGGCTCGAGCGGGATTATCGCGGCCGGCGCTCTGATGCTCGCCTCGGCCGGGCTGCAGCAGCTCGCCGCCGTTCAGCGCTGGGCCGTCGCCGGGCCGATCCTGGGCGAGCAGGCGATCGAGGACCACCGGTACGACTACTCGTGGCCCTCCGATCCGTGGGAGAACGTCGGATCGGCAGCGCAGCTGCTCGGGATCGGGCACCTCCTCGTCGCTCTCGCCGTCCTCGCCGCGGTCGGTCCGGGACGGCGGCGCCCGGTCGCGGTGCTGCGGACCGTGGTCGCCGCGGCGTTCGGCTGCCTCGGCCTGCACGCGGTCCTGTCCGGGATCCTCGGCGCACCGACGATCCTGCAGGCGATGCTCCCGGCGGTCCTGCTGGGTCTGGCCGCACCCGCCGGCCTGCTCGTCCTCGCGGTCCTCGTGGCGAGGACGTCGCCCCTCCGCGCCGCGTCCTTCGTCCTCCTGATCGGATCGACGCTGCCCGGCTACCTCGTCGCGACGTTCGCGATCGCTCCCGCGCTCGTCGGCTCCCAGTCGTACGACACCACGCCCTGGACGGAGTCGGTCGTCGCCGCCTCGGTGGCGCTCGCCGGGGCGCCGCTCCTGCTCGAAGCGCTGATCCGCTCGATCGTGCATCGCGCGGGGGCCGTGCCGCGTCGCGAGTCGCCGGGAGCCGACGCGTCCTGATCGAACGGCGGGCTCACCCGGCCCGCTCGGTCGTGCCGATCCCCCCGGACGCGAGGAAGGGCCGCCCCGAGGGACGGCCCTTCCCGCGACTCCGTCGGCCCGCGCTCCTCCAGAGGAGCCGGGCCGACGAGTGCTCAGTGCTGGCGGATCTTGTCGATCAGCTTCCCGCCGAGGTCCTTGACCTTGTCGGTGATGGGGGTGCTCGACTTCGGGCGCTCGGTGACGGTGAACGGCAGGGTGATCGCCTTGCCGGTCTGGTCGCCGGTCACCGTGACGCTGTAGTCGCCGGGCGTGGTGGGCGCCTTCGCCGTGACGGTGAGGCCGCCGCCGGCGAGGTCGCGGGTCGCGGTGCGGTCCGTGAAGAGGGGCGCGGAGCCGATCAGCTGCGTGTCCCCGTTGAAGCCCTTCGCGGTGAGGGTGACGTCGGCTCCGGGGGTGAACGACGAGCCGGAGAGCTCGGCGGTGGCTCCGAAGCTCATCGAGCGGATGTCGCGGTCCACTCCGAGCGCGTTCGTGATGGTGAAGAACGTGTCGGTCTGGTCGGTGAGCCCGGCGACGTTCGCCGCGCCCGGCCCGTAGGCGGCGATGCGCAGCTGCGTTCCGGTGTGCTGCTGCGATCCGCCCTCGGCGGCCGTGCCGTACGACACCTTCATGGTGCTGCCGTCGGCGGTCTTCAGCGCGGTGCTGAGCGAGGTCGGCGGGGTCGAGTCGACGATCTGGCTGGAGTGGGCGTGGTCGGCGGTGACGATGACGAGGGTGTTCCCGTCCGCCTCGGCGAACGCGAGCGCGGCCTGGACGGCCTCGTCGAGGTCGACGGTCTCGCCGATCTGGCCGCACGCGTTCGCGGCGTGGTCCTGCTTGTCGATGCTGGCGCCCTCCACCTGGAGGAAGAAGCCCTTGTCGCCGGTGTCGAGGAGGTCGATCGCCTTCTCGGTCATGGAGCGGAGCGTGGGCTGCTCGGCCGGACGGGCGGGGTTCGCGACGCAGGTCTGCGGGGCGGCGTCCGCTCCGCCGACCGTTGCCGGAGTGGGCGCGTAGCGGACGGGCAGGTTGCCGGCGTTGAACAGTCCGAGCACGGGCGCGTCCTGGTCGGCGACGGTCAGCGCGTCGAGCTGCGCGGCGGTGGCGGGAGTCGTGGCGTCTCCGAGCACCTGGAAGCCGCGCTCCGCGGCCTGCTGGAACAGCGGCTCGCCGCTCCAGTCGCCGGCGCGCGCGACCTGCGCGAAGCTGGCCGACCCTCCGCCGAGGGTCAGGTCGGCGCGGGTGTCGAGGATCTGCTCGCTGATCGAGCCGAGTCCGCCGTTCTCCAGCGCGTCGTCGCCGCAGCTCGCGCTGTCGGGTCCGTAGCAGCTGCGGGCGTCGACGTGGGCGGCCTGCACGGCCGGGGTGGCGTCCTGGATCTCGGCGGTGGTGACGTTGCCGGTCTTCAGGCCGTTCGCCTTCGCGATCTCGAGGAGGGTGTCCTTGCGCTGCTGGTCGATGTCGACCGAGATGGCGTTGTCGTAGGTCTTGGTGCCGGTGGCCCAGGCGCTGCCGGTGGCGGCGGAGTCGGGCACGTAGTCCGGGGCGCCCTTGACGGCGCCCGTCGCCGGGTCGTCCGCGCGGTAGAGCGAGTAGGTCGTGTACTGGCCGGTGATCGGCAGGGCGTCGATCCCGGGGAAGCGGCCGGCCGCTCCGTACTGGTAGTTGCGGGCGACGGTGATCTCCGAATCGCCCATGCCGTCCCCGATGAGGAGGATGACGTTCTTCGCGTCCTGCTCCTTCACCGCTGCGCGCAGCGAGTCGGAGAGGTCGGCGTCGACCGGGGAGATGCGGGCGGCTCCGCCGGTGGCGGAGAGGTCGGCGGCACCGACAGCAGTGGCGGCGCCGGGTGCGGCCAGTGCGGCGGCGCAGACCAGAGCAGCGGCCGAGAGGGCCAGAGCGGAGCGTCCGCGGTTCGCGGAGCGGAACAGTCGTGTCACGTCGTGGACTCCTTGAGAGGTGAGACCCCGGAAAGGGGCACGCTCATCTCACTCCGGATCGCCCCGTCGGTGGGTGAACGGTGATGCATAGCTGAGTGAACTTTCCGACGAGGGCTCTCGGCCCCGGCGGCCCGCCGGAGCGTCCTGCCGACCGGCGTCCTGCCGACCGGCGCTCACCGGGAGCGTCGGTCGGCAGGGGCGCGGTCGCCGGGAGCCTATCGGGTCAGCGCTGGACGAGCGGGACGGCGATGTCCGTGACGTTCGCGCCGATGGCGCCGAGCGGAGTCGCCGTTCCGTTCAGCAGTCCGATCTCGTAGAGCGACCCGTTGACGGCGGCGAGGCCGACCGAGCCGATGGAGCTGCCGTTGCGGAGGACGGAGTAGATGTCGAAGCCGGTCGCACCCGCTGCGTCGAGGCCGAGCTTCCCGGTCGG
The DNA here is from genome assembly GCF_002930885.1 of Rathayibacter sp. AY1F2. Lineage (NCBI taxonomy): Bacteria > Bacillati > Actinomycetota > Actinomycetes > Micrococcales > Microbacteriaceae > Rathayibacter > Rathayibacter sp. AY1F2. The sequence goes on from NZ_PSVG01000014.1 coordinate 15,213, forward strand.
CGCCAGGGTGCCGGCGTTGGCCGGGGACTGGATCGCGATCTGGTCGAGGGCCGTGTCGAGGACGAACAGGGTGGTCGCGCTGTTCGCGTCGAGGTCGTTGTTCGTGTACGCGGCCCCGGCGACACCGGTGGCCACGGCGGGCGCGGCGTAGCTGAGCGTGCCGTCGGCGACCGTCGCGGCGCCCGCGGTGGCGAACGGCTGACGGAGGTTCTGGCCCGTGTCGCTGACCACGCGGAGCGCGTTCGCGGCGGGGTTGAAGTCGACGCCGAAGGAGGTGCCGCTCAGCGCCACGGTGAGACGGGTCACCTGAGTGGCCACGCCGGTGGACGGGTTGATGGAGTAGACGCCGGCGCTCGCCGCGTTGTCGCCGACGCCGTAGAGGGCGCCGTCCTGGACCCGGTAGTCGATGCCGATGAGCGCGGTGTCGCCGCCGGTCAGGCCGCTGACGGCGACGCGGTTCGTGACCTTGCCGGGCTTCGTCGGGTTGAACTGCACGAGCTTCGTGCCGCCGTCGGAGAGTCCGACGACCCGCAGCTTCGCCGCCACGGAGCGGACCGCGTTGATCAGGTTCCTGTCCGACGCGCTGCTGGAGTCGCTGGTCGCCGCGGCGGGAGCGACGCTGCTCGCACCGGCGAGCACGGGTGCCACCGCCATCACGCCCGCGACGGCGACAGCTGCGATACCGACTCTGATGTTCCTGGTCATCGTGCACTCCTCGAGACTTGCGGTCGCCGGAGATCGGCGGCTCGGAAGGGGATACCGTCCGGAGCGCGCGAGCGTTCATCCGATCCGGAGATCCGTGCCCCGTCACTCCCGAGAGCCGTCGGCGAACCGGCGGAGCGCGGCCGCGTAGCGGTCCGGGTCCCGGTGGTCGCTGTCGGTCAGGAGGAGCACCGAGCCGGAGACGGCGCGCGTGTACTCGCCGCGGCAGGGGAGGGTGACCACCGTCGTCAGTCCGGCCTCCCAGGCGGGGACGAGGGAGCCGAGGCAGCGCCGCTCGGGGGCGGCGTCCAGAGGGACGTCCCGTGCGTCCATCCGGGCGGACCGCAGCTCGTCGTGCCAGGCGCGGAAAGGCGCTCCGAGGGAGTCGTCGCCGAAGCGCTCCCGCCAGCCGGGGCCGCGCGCGAGGTCGAGGAGGCGTGCGCGCTCGGGGGATCCGTCGGCGGCGCTGGAGAGCTGCCGGAGGAGCGGGCCGGTCTCGACCGCCAGATGCTCGACGCAGTCCTGCCACAGCTGAGGCCAGGCGCGCTGCTCGTCGGCGCCGGGCTCCGCCGACCCGACCCGTTCCGGGGACCGCTCGAGCGGCGGCGGCCCGTCGCCCGCCGGAGTGAAGCCCCACGCTTCGCGGATCCAGAGGAGCTCGAGCAGCGCCGCGGGGTTGTCCTCGACCGTGATGACCATCTCCGACGGCCAGGGGTCGCCGGGAAGAGGACGGGATGCGCGCATGAGAGGAGCTCCTTCCGAGGGGATGAGGTCGGATCGTGCCGGAGAAGGCTCCAGGGAGGCTGGGCTCGCGTCGGCCGACGCGCCACTCCTCCGGGCGCCCAGCGGCGTCCCCGGTGATCGTCCCCGCGAGCGGTCGAGGACGGCGCCGAGCGCCTCCCGAATGTCGGTGCCCCCGACCTACACTCGGACGCGTTCGAACACACGTTCGATGCGATGAGGAGGGAGCCGACCATGGGCGTGACCGTCGTGGAGCGCATCGCGACTCCGGCCTCGGACGCCGTCGCCGTCACCTTCCTCGTCACCAGCGAGGCCGTGGCGGCGGGATTCCCGTCGCCGGCGCAGGACTACTTCGACGGGTCCCTCGACCTCAACGACCACCTGATCCGCGACAGGACGTCGACGTTCATCGTCCGCGTCTCGGGCGAGAGCATGGTCGGCGCGGGCATCAGCGACGGCGACGAGCTCGTGGTCGACCGGTCGATCACGCCGACGCACGGGAGCGTGGTCATCGCGATCCTCGACGGCGAGCTGACCGTGAAGCGCCTCGAGCTGCACCCCGGGGGAGTGGTGCTGCGGGCCGAGAACCCGGAGTACCCGCCGATCCACGTCGCCGAGCTGAGCGACCTCCAGGTGTGGGGCGTCGTCACCGTCTGCCTCCACCGGCTGCACCGTGCGCTCTGAGCGGCGCATCGCCCTGGTCGACGTGAACTCGTTCTACGTCTCCTGCGAGCGGCTGTTCGATCCGAGGCTCGCGGGCCGGCCGGTCGTCGTCCTCTCTAACAACGACGGCTGCGTGGTCGCCCGCTCCGACGAGGTGAAGAGGCTCGGGATCGAGAACGGCACGCCCTGGTTCCAGATCGAGCCGCTCATCCGCTCCGGTCGCCTCCCGGAGGTGATCGCCCGATCGAGCAACTACGAGCTGTACGGCGAGCTGTCCGCGCGCGTGATGGAGCTGCTGGGCCGCTACTCCGCCTGGCAGGAGGTGTACTCGATCGACGAGTCCTTCCTCGGCGTCGACGGCGACGTGGCGGAGCGGGCGAAGATCGGCCGGGCGATGCGGGCGGCCGTCGCGAAGAACGTCGGCCTGCCCGTCTGCGTCGGATTCGGGCCGAGCAAGACTCTCGCGAAGTTCGTCAACAAGGGCGGAGCGAAGAAGCACCCGCGCCTGGGGGGCGTCTGCGACACCGACTGGTACACGCCCGAGCAGCTCGACGCGCTCATGGCCTCGCAGCACGTCACCGAGCTGTGGGGAGTCGCCGGCCGCACAGGGAAGCGCCTCGCGGAGCTGTCCATCCACACCGTCCGCGACCTCCGCGACGCGGACCCCGCGCTGATCCGCAAGAAGTTCTCGGTCGTCCTGCAGCGCTCCGTCTACGAGCTGCGCGGCGTCGACTGCATCCCCCTCGAGGCCGCTCGCACCGTCCGCGACCAGCTGATCTTCTCCCGGTCGTTCGCCACTCCCGTGACGACGATCGCGGACATGGAGCAGGTGCTCTCCGTCTACGCGCAGCGCGCCGCCCACCGCCTCCGCGCGCAGGAGTCGGTCACCAGGACGATGAGCGTGTTCGCGTCGACGTCGCCGTTCGCGGACGCGCCCTACGAGTCCGCCGGCGGCCTGGCCGGCTTCCCCGTCCCCACGGACGACCCGGTGGCGATGGTGAGGGCCGCGATCGGCACCCTGCGCCCGCGGCTGCGGGAGGGCGCGCGCTACGTGCGGGCCGGCGTCATCCTCACGAACCTGTCGCCCCGGAACTCCCACGCGCTGCTCGAGATCTTCGACACCGCCTTCGACACGAAGGGCCTCGGCGCCACCATCGACGCCGTGACCAAGCGCCACGGCCGGTCCGCGGTCGGCCTCGGGCTGGCAGGCATCCGCATGGGGCCGGTGTGGACGATGAAGCGCGACGCCCTCTCGCTCCGGGCGACGACGCACTGGGGCGAGCTGGCGACGGCCCACGCGCGGTGAGCCCGCCGGCGGGGAGATCGGGTCATCCGACGCGTAGGCGCCCGGGGCGCTCTCGGGCAGGCTCGTCGCCATCGACGAGTGTCGGTGCGGGGACAGCGGGAGGACCCATGGCCGAGAGCTGGCAGGACGCATCGGTGCGGGGCGTCGCGATGATCGAGAACGAGCTGGTCGTGCGCGACTTCCTCGAGGTGTGGAGCGCTCGCGACAGCCGCCAGCTCATCCCGTTCCTGCATCCGGAGGTCGTCTACAGCGCGTCGAGCTCGCAGGAGATCGCGGGGCGGGCGCGGGTCCTCGAGATGTGTGACGAGGTCCATCGGGCGTTCACCGAGATCCGGATCGCCCTCGTCACGATCGCCGTGGCCGGCAGCGTCGTCCTCACCGAGCACGCCCTGCATCTCCGCTCGGACACGGGGGAGGGCCACTGGCTCCGCTGCTTCGGGAGCTACGAGCTCCGCGGAGAGCAGATCGTCACCTGGCGGCAGCTCCATGGCTGAGGGCCTCGCGTGACGGCGGTGACCGGGCCCGCGCGCCTCAGGCTCGCCCTGGTGCTGCTGGCGATCGCCTCGGGCGCGACCGACGCGTTCGCGTTCCTCCTGCTCGGCGGTATCTTCACCGCGAACATGACGGGCAACCTGGTGCTGCTGGGGCTGTACCCCCGCTCCGCCTGGCTGACGACCGCGGCCGGAGCGGTCACGGCGATCGTCTTCTTCGCCGGAGCGGTCTACGCCGGGTTCCGCACGACCCGGGCGCGCACGCCGTCGACCGGCGACGGGAGACGTCCGCTCCGCGCGATCGCACTCGTGGGGGTCGTCCTGCAGCTCGCCGTCGCGGTCGCCTGGCCGACGGTGCAGGGCGGCACGTCGCTGCTCGTGGACTGCGCGTTCATCGCGACCAGCGCGGCGGCGCTGGGGCTGCAGACCGTGCTCGCGAAGCGGATCTCCGGCGCCGCCGGCCTGACGACCACGTTCGTCACGGGCACGCTCACGAGCCTGATGCAGGAGCTCGCCGAGCGCTCGTCCGGGTCGAGGACCCTCCAGGCGCTCATCGTCGCGAGCCTCGCGGTCGGGGCCGTCGTCGGAGCGGCGACCGTGACGCTCGCTCCGGACTGGGCCCCGACGCCGGCCCTCGTGCTCTCGGCGCTCGCCGTCGTGCTGCTCTTCGCGCACCGCGCGCGAGCCGTGCCCGCGGGAGCGGAGCCCGGGGCCCCGCGTCCCGCGTGACCGGGATCAGGCGTCGAGCGCCCACTTCGGCCGGACCCAGTGGCAGGTGTAGCCGCCGGGGTGCTTGCGCAGGTAGTCCTGGTGCTCCTCCTCGGCGTCCCAGAACTCGCCGGCGGGCTCGACCTCGGTGACGACCGGTCCGGGCCAGCGGCCCGACGCGTCGATCTCGGCGATCGTCTGGCGCGCGACCCTCTCCTGCTCAGGCGAGAGGAAGAGGATCACGGAGCGGTAGGCCGTGCCGATGTCGTTGCCCTGACGGTTCTTCGTCGTCGGGTCGTGCACCTGGAAGAAGAACTCGAGCAGGTCGCGGTAGGAGAGCTGCTCGGGATCGAACTCGATCTCGACCGCCTCCGCGTGGTCGCCGTGGTGGCGGTAGGTCGCGTTCGGCGTGCTGCCGCCGGCGTACCCGGCGCGGGTGCTGAAGACGCCCGGCATGTCGCGGATGAGCTCCTGGAGCCCCCAGAAGCATCCGCCCGCGAGGATCGCGCGCTCCTCGGCCATCAGACGCCTGCCTTCGTGTCGTGCGCGGACTCGCGCGGAGAGATCATCATGCGGGCAAGTCCATCACGACCGGGGACGTCGCGGCGAGCGTCGGACGACTCTCGGAGCAGACCGTCGGCGGGGGAGCCGAGCGTGTCCCGGCCGAGCGCTCCGTCACTGCGATCGGTACGCCGCCGGAGATGCACCGGTGGGAACGAGTCATCTGACCGGGTCGCTCCGGGTGCCCCCGTTCCTACGCTCGTCGGTACAACCGAGGAGAGAGCGGAGCGGACCATGGAGCAGCCGAACGTCGAGACGCGCAGTGCACGGCGGGTGATCGAGACCCTGACCGCCAACGGCGTGAAGTACGTCTTCGGGATCCCGGGAGCGAAGATCGATGCGGTCTTCGACGTCCTCGCCGACGAGGGGCCGGAGCTGATCGTCTGCCGGCACGAGCAGAACGCCGCCTTCATGGCCGCCGCGGTGGGACGGCTGACGGGCAGCCCGGGGGTCGTCCTCGTGACCTCCGGCCCCGGCACGACCAACCTCGCCACCGGCCTGCTCACGGCCAACACGGAGCAGGACCCGGTCGTCGCGCTCGCCGGGGCCGTGCAGCTCTCCGACCGCCTCAAGCGCACGCACCAGTCGATGGATGCGGCCGCCTTCCTCTCCACCGTGACGAAGTACACGGTCGAGTCGACGGATCCGGACGACGTCTCGGAGGCGGTCAGCAACGCCTTCCGCGCCGCCGTCACCGAGCCCCGAGGCGCCGCGGCGGTCGTCCTCTCGGCCAGCGTGATGGCCGCGCCGACCTCGCAGGTCATCACCCGGGCGGCCACGGGGCCGACGAGCGGTCCGGCGCGCGCCGAGGACCTCACCCACGCCGCCGACCTGATCAACACCGCGGAGCGGCCCGTCCTCCTCGTGGGACTCCGCGCGTCGGAGCCGGCGACCGTCGCGGCACTGCGGGTCCTGATCAGCGAGACGGAGCTGCCGGTGATCGAGACGTTCCAGGCGGCCGGCCTCGTCTCCCGCGAGCTCGAGGACCACTACCTCGGCCGCGTCGGCCTGTTCAAGAACCAGCCCGCCGACCTCGCCCTCGCCGAGTCCGATCTCGTCGTCGCGATCGGCTACGACGCCGTCGAGTACGACCCGGTGATCTGGAACAGCGACGTCGACCGCCGGATCGTCCACATCGACTCCGTCGACGCCCCGCTGGACAACCACTACCTGCCCGCGCTGGAGCTGAAGGGCGACCTCGCGCAGACCGTCGCGGCCCTCACGCCGCTCGTCTCCGGCCTGCAGCTCGACGAGGACGCGGCCGACCGGGTCGCCCGGCACCGGAGCGAGCTGGAGCGGATCGACGACGCGGCGCGGACGGCCGAGGCGGCTCCCGGGACCGTCGATCCCGCCCGCCTCGTGCTCCTGATGCGCGACCTGCTCTCGGACGACGCCACCGTGGCCTGCGACATCGGCTCGAACTACATCTTCATGGCCCGGCACTTCCGCGTGTACGAGCCCAAGCACCTGCTCTTCTCGAACGGGCAGCAGACCCTCGGCGTCTCCTTCCCGTGGGGCATGGCGGCGAGCCTCCTGCGCCCCGGGACCCCGGTGGTCTCCGTCTCGGGTGACGGAGGGTTCCTGTTCTCCGCGACGGAGATCGAGACGGCGACGCGGCTCGGCCTCTCGTTCACGCACGTGATCATGCGGGACGACACCTACGACATGGTCGGCTTCCAGCAGCTGCTGAAGTACGGCCGCAAGTCCGGGGTCCAGCTCGGCGACTACGACATCGAGAAGTTCGCCGCGGCGTTCGGCGCCACGGGCAGGCGGGTGAGCGGCCTCGCCGAGTTCGAGGAGGCCTTCCGCGCCTCCCTCGCCGAGCCGGGCGTCTCGATCATCGACGTCGCGGTGGACTACAGCCGCAACGTCGACATCGCCGCCCACCTGGTCGAGGACGCCTTCGAATGAGCACGCACACGGTCGACTCGACCGACGACTACGCGATCTACCAGAGCTCGACCATGGCCGCCCTGCTGGCCGGGGTCTACGACGGGGACCTGACGATCGGCGAGCTGCTCACCCACGGCGATCTCGGGCTGGGCACCTTCAACCACCTGGACGGCGAGATGGTGATCGTCGACGGCGTCTGCTACCACCTGCGCAGCGACGGCTCCGTCCAGGTCGCGGACGGCGACGACCGGACGCCCTTCGCCGCCGTGCTGCCCTTCCACGCGACCACGACGTTCACGGTCGAGGAGCCGACCGGTCTCGCCGGACTCACCCGGCTGATCGACGACGCGGTCGACGGCGGGAACATCCCCGTCGCCCTGCGGATCGACGGCCGGTTCACCGAGGTCCGCACCCGGACCGTCGGCGAGCAGACGGAGCCGTACCCGCCCCTGATCGAGGCGACCGCCCACCAGAGCGTCACCGGCATCGCCGACACCCGCGGCACGATCGCGGGCTTCCGCACTCCGCAGTTCGAGCAGGCCGTGTCGGTCCCCGGGTACCACCTGCACTACGTCGACGACGCCCGCGAGAAGGGCGGGCACGTCCTCGACGTGACCGTGGCCGAGGTGACGGTCTCGCTCACGACCGTCGCCGGACTGCACCTCGCGCTTCCGGAGACGGACCAGTTCCGCCGGGCGGACCTGGCGATGAAGGACATCGCGGCGCAGGAGGCGCGAGCGGAGGGGTGAGGCGGGCGGGACCTCCGGGGAGACGGGCCGGCCGCGACCCGTCTCCCCGGAGGCCGGTCAGGGCGCGAGCTCCTCGCGGACGATCGCTGCTCCCGCGCTCAGCGCGCTGAGCTTCCCCCAGGCGAGGTCGCGGGGCAGCGGTGCCATGCCGCAGTTCGTGCTCGGGAGGAGCAGATCCGCGTCGACGAACCGGAGGGCGCGGCGCAGGGTGTCGGCGACCTCCTCGGGCGTCTCGACGGTCCCGCTCGCCACGTCGATCGCTCCGAGCATGACCTTCTTGCCACGGACGAGCTCGATCAGCTCCATCGGCACGTGGGAGTGGTGGCTCTCCAGCGAGACGATGTCGAGCGAGGACTGCTGGAGGAGCGGCAACGACTCCTCGTACTGCCGCCACTCCGACCCGAGGGTCGCCTTCCAGTCGGTGTTCGCCTTGATCCCGTAGCCGTAGCAGATGTGCACCGCGGTCTCGATGCGGAGTCCCTCCGCCGCCCTCTCCAGCGCGGCCACACCCCAGTCGTGCACCTCGTCGAAGAAGACGGTGAAGGCGGGCTCGTCGAACTGGACGATGTCGACTCCGGCGTCCTGGAGAGCTCGCGCCTCCTCGTTGAGGATGGTCGCGAACTCCCACGCCAGCTTCTCGCGGCTACCGTAGTGCCGGTCGGAGAGGGTGTCGATCATCGTCATCGGGCCGGGCAGCGCCCACTTGATGGGCTGATCGGTCTGCTCGCGCAGGAACCGGGCGTCGTCGGCGAACACGGGCCTCTCGAGGCCCACGGCGCCGACGACGGTCGGCACGCTCGCGTCGTACCGGTCGCGGATGCGCACCGTCTCGCGCCGCTCGAAGTCGACGCCGGTGAGGTGCTCGATGAACGTCGTGACGAAGTGCTGGCGGGTCTGCTCCCCGTCGCTGACGATGTCCAGGCCCCGGTGGTGCTGCTCGTGGACGGCGGCGCGCAGGGCGTCCTGCTTGCCCTCGGCCAGGGCGTCGCCGGTCAGCCGCCACGGGGACCACAGGGTCTCCGGCTGCGCGAGCCACGACGGCTTCGGCAGGCTGCCGGCGATCGAGGTGGGCAGGAGCGGGAGGGACGTCGAGGATCCGCGGGCGCTCATCGGACCGCTCCCGCGTACCCGGCGGCCCACTGCCGCAGCCGCTCCCCGTGCGGCTTCATGAGGTGCTCCTCCGCGAACCGCCCCTGCTCGACCGCGAGCCGGCCGCGCTCCTCGCGGTCGTAGGAGACCGCGGGCCGCACGTAGTCCTGCTGCTCCAGGTCCGGCCGGTAGACGTCGGCGGCGGCCGAGCGCGCGCCGTAGATCTCGGGCCGGTAGATCCTCTGGAACGTCTCCATCGTGCTGATCGTGGCGATGAGCTGGAGGTCCGAGTAGTCCTCCAGCAGGTCGCCGCCGCAGTAGAACGCGAGCGGCGCCGTGCTGCCGGGCGGCATGAAGAAGCGGACCCCGAGGCCCATCTCCGCGAAGTACCGGTCGGTCAGCGAGAGCTCGTCCTGCCGGTACTCGACGCCGAGGATCGGATGGAGGGTCCCGGTGCGCCGGTAGGTCCTGCTCGTCGAGACGCTGATGCAGATGACGGGCGGCGTCGACGAGAGCTCCGCGTACTGCGCGGAGTCCTGGAAGTGCTGGAAGAGCGCGCCGTGCAGGACGCCGAAGTCGTCGGGGACGGTGAAGCCGGCCTGCGAGGCGTTGACCGCCGGCAGCCGCACGCTGAAGTCGTGGTCGCGGAGGTAGGAGGAGAAATTGTTCCCCAGTGTCCCCGGCTGACATCGGCCGGTGCGGCGGTCGAGGATCCGGGTGCGCAGGACCTCCAGCAGGGGGAACTCCCGGTCCTCGCCGTCCGTGGTGAGCCGCAGCCCGACGGAGACGATGTCGAGCCCGACCGTGTAGCGGCCGCGGCTCGGATCGTCGCCCGGCACGAGATCGTTCAACCGGTCGTCGATCATCCGCAGCGCGGTCCGGAGGTTCTCCCAGCGGCGCTCGCCGCGGGCCAGATTCGCGAAGTTGGTGGTGATCCGGGAGCTCCGGGCCGGCGAGTAGTCCTCGTCGAAGGGGGTGAGGGTGATGCTGAAGGCGGGTTCGTTCGTCATGATCGGCCGATCGGTAGGAGGGACAGGGGCGGGGGCGGGTCCCCTACGTCCCGAAGAGGTTGGCGCGGGTCCCGCCGGGAGCGAGCTCGTCGCGGAGGATCCCGCGGCGGCGCAGCACGGGGACGAGGTCGTCGAGCATCCGGTGCAGGGTGACCGGGTGCAGGTCCCCGGAGAGGAGGAGCCCGTCGCTGCCGCCGTCGTCGCCGAGCTCCTCGACGAAGTCGGCGAACTCCTCCGCGGTGCCGACGAAGCCGGCGCGCTCGGCGACGCGGCCCTTGCGCGCCTTCCTGGTGAGCAGCTCCCGCAGCGGAGCGTCCTCCGTGCCGCCGTAGAGGCCGGCGATGGTGCCGTGCGAGACGTGCTCGCCGAACACCGACCGCGGGACGGGGAGGTCCAGGTCCAGCCCGGTGAGGTCGGTCTCCAGGTCGCTCGACCAGCCGAGCGCGATCCGCCGCAGCGCGTCCTCGTCGGGGTGGCGCGACGCCTCGACGACGCGCGTGGCCTCCTCCGGGCTCGACACGATCTCGGGCTTCACGACGAAGAGCACGCGCAGGTCGTCCGCGGTCCGCCCGTGCTGCTCGGCCGCGGCGAGCACGCGCGCCCGGTAGTCGCGCACCGCCCGGGCCTCCAGAGGGGCGAGCGCGAGCTGCACGTCCGACTGCGTGCCGGCGAAGGCCAGGCCGCGGGGGGAGCCGCCTGGGGAGACGACGATCGGGTCGCCGTTCGCGAAGGGGACGGCGTTCAGGGGTCCGTCCACGCGGAAGTGCTCCCCGCGGTGGCGGAACGCGTCGATCCGGGTGCCGTCGGCGTAGCGGCCCGACTCGGGGTCGGCGACCAGCGCGCCCTCCCCCCAGCTGTGCCAGAGCCGGCGGACGACCGCCATCCACTCGTCGGCCCGGTCGTAGGCCGCGTCGTGCGACAGCGGCTCCAGGCCCACGTGGCGGGCGCTGCCGACGTCGGTGACCAGGTTGATCCCGAAGCGGTCGGAGCTGAGGTGCTGCAGCGTCGCCGCCTGCCGGGCGGCGAGGTACGGGGGCGTGATGCCGGCGTTGATCGTCGGCGCCAGCCCGATCCGCTCGGTCGCCGCGAACAGGTACGGCGCCAGGAGGAGCGGATCGTGCTTCGGCCCGCCGTACGCTCCCCGCACCCGCAGGTCGAGCGTCTCCGGGGAGCCGAGCGAGACGGCGTCCTCCATCACGATCAGCTCGAAGCCGGCCTGCTCCAGCTCGCGGGCCGACTGCTGGTAGAGGCCGGGCTTCGTCCAGTCGTGGTTCCACTCCCGGTAGGGGTGCCCCCATCCCTGCGGGCCGAAGCCGCGGGAGAAGAACCAGCCGAAGTGCTGACGGCGCGCCACGCTCACACCTCCGCGAGCGCGGGGAGGGCGCGTGCGCGCACCGCGGCGAGCCCGCGTTCGAGGTCGCGGAGGAGGTCGTCGACGTCCTCGATCCCGATCGACAGCCGGAGGAGCCCGGGGTGGATCCCGGCGGCGGCGCGCTCGGCGGGGGTGCGTCCGGCGTGGGTGGTCGACGCGGGATGCAGCACCAGCGAGCGCACGTCGCCGAGGTGGGTCATGTGGCTGAACAGCTCGACGGCGTCGATGAAGGCGGCCGCGCCCGCCTCGCCTCCGGCGACGGTGAAGGAGAAGACGGAGCCCTGCCCGCGGGGGAGCAGGCGCTGCGCGAGGGCGAACGACGGGCTCGACTCCAGGCCGGAGTAGTCGACCGACACGACCTCGGGCCGCCCCTCGAGGAAGCGGGCGACGGCGAGGGCGTTCGCCGAGTGCCGCTCGACCCGGAGCGACAGCGTCTCGACGCCCTGCCGCAGCAGGAAGGAGTTCAGCGGTGACGGCGTCGGTCCGAGGCGGGAGACCACGATGTCCCGCGTGTACGAGACGAAGGCGCGCCGGCCGTGCTGCTCGGTCCAGCTGCGGCCGCCGAACGACCGCTCCTCCTGGTTGAGGTGCGGGAAGAGCGCGGGGCGCGCCGCCCAGTCGAACGTGCCGGCGTCGACGATCACGCCGCCGAGGGCGGAGCCGTGCCCGGCGAGGAACTTGCTGGTCGAGTGCACGACCACGTCGGCCCCGTGCTCGATCGGGCGGAGGAGGTACGGGGTCGCGAGCGTGTTGTCGACCACGAACGGGAGCCCGTGCCGGTGCGCGATCGCGGCCAGCGCCGGGAGGTCCAGCAGATCGTTCTTCGGGTTCGGGATCGGCTCGCCGAAGAGGACCCGGGTGTCGGGCCCGATCCGCCGCTCCCACTCGCCGAGGTCCGACGCGTCGTCGACGAAGTCCACGCCGATCCCGAGCCGCCCGAAGTTCTGCACCAGCAGCCCGCGGTTGCCCTCGTAGAGGCGGCGCGAGGAGAGCACCCGGTCGCCGGCCTGCAGGATCCCCAGGAGAGCGGAGGCGGTGGCCGCCTGGCCGCTCGCCACCAGGATCGCCTCGGCGCCGCCCTCGAGATCGGCGAGCCGACGCTCGACCTCCTCGGTGGTCGGGTTCCCGTTGCGGGTGTAGAGGTAGCCCTCGTCCTCGCCGGCGAACCGCTCGCGAGCGTGCTCGAAGCTGTCGAACACGAAGCCGGCGCTGAGGTGCACGGGCGTGACGCGCGCTCCGTGGGCGCCGTCGGGCGCGGCACCGGCGTGCACCTGGCGCGTGGTGAAGCCGGCCGCCGCGGAGGCACGGGGTGCGGGCGCGGAGACCCTGGTCGCGGCGCTCGCCGCCGCAGTGGTCGCGGTGGTCGCCGGTGCAGTGATCGTCACGGTGTGCTCCTGTCCAGACGCCCGGAAGGCGGATGCCGGGAGCCTGTCAGGCCGAGGGGAGTGCGCGCCGGATCGTGACGGAGTGTGACTGCGAGGGTCGTGGACGTCGACCGCTCGGCGTCCGCGCGTCGCGCTTCAGCTGTGCGTCGTGTTCGCCCGGATCTCCTCGACGGACAGCTCCGGCGCACCGCCTGCCGCGGCCGCCGGGTCCATCCAGACGAAGTCCCAGTGGTGGCCGTCGAGGTCGTCGAAGCTCTTCGAGTACATGAACCCGTGGTCCTGCTCGCCGGCCGGGGTCGCGCCCGCGGCGAGGGCCTTCCCGTGGAGGGTGTCGACCTCCTCCCTGCTGTCGGCGCTGAGGGCGAGCTGCACCTCGGTCGAGGTGGTGGCGTCGATGATCGGCTTGCTGGTGAACTCGGCGAAGAACTCCCTCGTGAGCAGCATCGCGGTGATGGTGTCGCTGATCACCACGCTGACGGCGTTCTCGTCGCTGAAGCCCTCGTTGATCGAGTAGCCGAGCGACTCGTAGAAGGCCCTCGCGCGGGCGAGATCGGCGACGGCCAGGTTGACGAAGAGCATGGTGGGCATCGGTGCACCGTTCCTGTCGGGACGCCGGTGGCGCGCCGCCGCCGGTCGTGACTGCATGATGATGACCGGCCGGCGGCGGTGTCAAGGAAGCGCTGCCGAGTAGGCGGTGGATGCCCGGCGCGGGGCGTCCGGAGGAGGATGCGGCGCACGGATGCCGCGGATCTGCTGGACTGGCCTCGAGCACCGCAGCACGAGCAGGAGGGAGCGGACGTGATCCGGATCCTCGTCGCCACCGTCCTCGCGGCCGCCCTCCTCGCGGCCGGCTGGACCGCGATCGGACCCTCGCATCCGGTCTTCGCCGCGGTCGCGCAGATGGTCCTCACCAGCTGGGCGGCCCTGACTTTCGGTGCGCGCACGCGTCCGCTCGAGCAGTCCTGGTTCGACGTGGGTCGCCGCGAGCCGGCGCTGCTGCGAGCGCTCGGGGTCGGCGTCTTCGGCCGGCTGCTCGACGTCGTCGGGTGGAACCGCCTCGTCACCCGCGAGCGCGGCTTCGACGGCACGCGCGCGGGACTGACCGCTCTCGATCAGCACACCCGCCGCTCCGAGGCGGTGCACCTCGCGTGCACGGCCGTCGGAGTCGCGCTCGCCCTCGCCGCGACGGTCACGGGTGCGACGGGCGGCGCGGCCTGGCTGCTCGGGTCGACGATCGCCGTCCAGCTCTACCCCGCGCTGCTGCAGCGGCTGGTGCGAGCGCGCATCCAGCGGGCGGGGCGGGCGGCGCGCGGTGCACTTCACGTCGCGGACTCGGGAGACAGCGCCCCCGGCGGCGGACCGACCACGGCTCCCGAAGGGCGGTGATCACGGGGTCCCCGACGCGCCGCGATCGTCACCGGGATCGGCCAGGGGATGGCGGCGCGCGAGGACATCGCGAGCCACGTCGGGCGGATCGCGCCGGTCGTCCTCCGCCGCCGTCAGCAGGAGAGCGAGGGCCGTGTCGGCGGGGACCCGCTGCGCTGCGCTGATGAAGCCGACGGCCTGCAGCACGGCGATCGTCCCCGGCGTGAGCGGGGCGCGGGACGCCGCCCAGCGACGGACCTCGGCGTCGTCCGTGTCCCCGGTCAGAGCGTCGGCCAGGGGGCGTGGAGGGAGGGCATGGGCGGGCCGGTCAGTGTCCGAAGCCGTGCTCGTGCTCGAGCTCGACGTCGAAGGTGATGTCGTCCTCGCTCGGCTGCACGGGGAACACTCCCGTGAGCGTCCTGGTGCGTTCGCGGATGCGGGCGACCTCGGCCGTGTTGTCCGGCTCCGGGAGATCGGAGGGAGTGGTCTCGGCGACCAGGGCGGCGCCGGCGTTGAGCAGGAACACCGCCTGCACGGTGCCGCCGTCGCCGCCGATGCCGGTGTACTCCACGCGGTCCGCCGTGCTGCTCGCGGCGAGGGCGACGCCGTACTCGACCAGAGCGTCCGCCGCGTCGTCTCCGACCAGCATCGTCTTGTTCGCGAAGAGGAGATGCTTCATGCCCCCAGCGTGCGCAGCGCCGAGGCCGATGGGGGAGAGACTTGACAGCTCCTGGGGCGGTCGACAGACGCGACCGCGGCACCCGGTGACGCCCGGTCGTCCTCGGCGTCGCCGAGACGGCACCCGTGGCGTCGGCCGTCCTCTGAGCAGGTCCGCGTCACAGGGACGTGGATCGACGGACCCGTGCTGATGTCGGCCGCCGAGACACCCGGCCGAGAGCAGGGCGACGTGACAGGCGGTGTCAGCGGACCATTCGCCGACGCCCGCGCCGCTTCTCCCCTCTGAGGATCAGGGCCGCGAGGAACGCGGCGAGGAGTGCGCCGATGGTGTTCATGAACCAGTCGTTCGTGTCGCAGGAGCGGCCGATCGCCGGAACGCCCGCCTGGACCAGCTCGATCAGGGCGGACAGGCCGGAGACGGCGGCGGCGACGAGCAGGGGCCGGCCGACCGCGACCGCGAGCAGCAGGGCCCCGGGGAGCGGGAGCGCGATGTTCGCGAGGGTGTCGATGCCGTCGAACGGCACCGAGAACTGCACGGTGCAGAAGACCCGCGGCGTCCCGTCGGGCGGATACACGGTCAGCGCGATCCCCACGACGAAGGCGAGCGCGGAGAGGACGAGAAGAGACCTTTCCGCGCCGCGCCGGTGCAGCAGCCAGGCGATCGCCGTGACCACCGCGACCGCGATCCAGAAGGCGATCGGGACGAGCGCGGCGTGGTCGACGAGGAACGTGCTGATCACGGTGCTCCGCTTCGAGGTGTCGGGGTGGCGGGAGAGGAAGAGGTCTTCCGTTGACGGACGGCCCGCTCACTCCAGGTCGGCCTGTGCCGACGGCCGGCAGGCCTTCGGCGCGAGTCAGCTCCGGAGGGGAGAGCCTGCTGCGTCGAAGCGGTAGCCGCCGAAGGCGCCGCTGAGCAGCGGGCGCGCCGTCGCGATCGCGGCCTGGACCCGGGGGAGGGCGAGGGAGGCCCGATGCGCCTCGGCGCTCTCCCACAGCTCGACGACGAAGACGGTGTCGGGCTGCTCGTCGTCGACCCCGACCTCGTAGAGCAGGCAGCCGGCGTCGACGAGGTCGTCGTTGTGCTCGGTGAGGACGGCGACGAGCTCGTCGCGTCTGCCGGGGACGGCCCCGAGGGTGCCGACGTTCACGAAGGTCATGCCGCGAGGGTACCGCCGAGGACACCGGCGGCGGGTGGCCGTCTCGCCGGTCGGAGTGCGGTCGGGACGTCACGCTGGACGGAGTCGCCGTGCTCCCGCCTGCGAACCGCAGACCGGTCGCGGTCGGCCCGAGGCCACGCCGGCTCGGGAGGATCGCGTCGCGAGAGAGGATCCCCGGTGGTCTCCGCGATCCCCGTCGGGTCCCACCGGCCAGGCGTGAGCGTGCTCGGACCGACGGAGTGCGCCCGATCAGCCCGCGGGCCTGCTGAACAGATTGACGATGTTCCCGTCCGGGTCGCGGACGAGGGCGGAGCGGTTGCCCCACGGCATGGTGCTCGGCGGGAGCACCACGTCCTCGCTCCGGGGTCCGAGCTCGGCGAAGGCGCGGTCGACGTCGGCCACCTCGAACTCGAGCAGGACGGAGCGGTTCGCCGCAGGGACGACGGCGCCGTCGAGCATCGCGACCGTCGAGGTGTGGGCGATCGCGAGGGTCGCGCCCGCTCCGGTGAACTGCGCGAAGACCGGCGCCGGGCGCTCGGCCGGTCGGCCGACGACCTGCTCGTAGAAGGCGACGAGGCCGTCGAGGTCGTCGGTGACGATGCGGAGGGAGGTGAACGACATGGGGCTCCTTCAGGGGCGGGATGAGGTGATGGCACCAGGCTCGCCGGTCGTCGCGACACCGTCCTGTCGGTGTTTCCGCAGATCGTCCGCGACTCCGCGAGGTCCGCGGCGGCCGTCCCCGGAGCAGGTCAGTCGTCGACGACGGACCGCAGCCGTCCGTACTGGAGCGCGAGGTCCTCGGCTCGCAGGGTGCGCTGCGGAGGCCGCTCGTCGGTCACCTCGACCGACAGCATCCGGTCGCCGCGGAACGCCCTGACCCCCTCCCGCAGCCGGCACCACGCGATCAGGTACCAGTGCTCCTCCTTCCCGATCGAGCCGAGCGGTTCGACGTCGCGGACCGATTCCGCGCCGCTGCTGTCGCGGTAGCGGAGCCGGACGACACGATCCGCTCGGAGGGCCGTCGCGAACTCCGCCGGGACGACCGCCTCCTCCTCGCTCTCGAGGAAGTGCACCCGGGAGGCGACCGCGCCGGCGCGGGCGGCCACGTCGTCCGGCAGGACCGCGAGCGTCTTCCGGGCAGCGGTCCTGGCTGCCTGCCGGAACGGACTGCGCTGCAGCGCGCTGAGGCCGATCAGCACGGCGACGGCCTCCTCCACCGTGAATCCGGCCGGCCCGAGGGTCGCGGACGCGTCGATGACGTAGCCGCCCGTGCGGCCGGGCTCCGCCCAGATCGGCAGACCCGCCTGCTGCAGCGCGGACAGGTCCCGCTCGATGGTCCGCACCGACACCTCGAACCGCTCGGCGAGACGGCGCGCGCTCCGCGGCCGGGGCGAGACCGCCCGCAGCTCCTCGACGAGCCCGTACAGACGATCGGTGCGGTTCACCCGACCATCATCCGTCCGGGCCTTCGGGGTGGCGTCCGTCGCCGGACTCACTGCGGAGAGATCTCCGCGGCAGCGGCCGCCGCGGGGCGCCTGCGGGAGGAGCCGTCCTGACGGTGGGCCGCCCCTGGGAGTCGCCCGTCTACTCCGCGAGCGCGCGCAGGTGCACCGCCGCCCAGGAGCGGAACGGCGTCCACGTCTCGGAGATCTCGTCGATCGACCGGTCGTCGCCGTAGCGCTTCGCGACTTCGTCGCTCAGCCTGCCCTCGTTGCGCGGCAGGACGTCGGGGAAGTTCGCGCCGCGGATCACGACGAGCTCGGCCGAGAACGGCCCCATCCCCAGGATGCTCTGCACCTGGACGAAGGCCTCGGCCGGCTGGAGCGAGCGCAGGTGGGAGCCGGAGAGCTGTCCGTCGAGGGCGGCCTCGGCGATCGCCTGCAGGTACTCCGCCTTGCGGTCGGGCAGGTCGAGGGACGCCGCACGCAGGACGGCCGGGGACGGGAAGGCTCCGTCATCACCGAGCTGCTGCGCGAGACGCGTCCTGACCGCCGCCGCCTGCCGGATCTGCAGCCGACGCGACAGGACCGTCCAGACCGCCGCCTCGTAGGGCGAGAAGAAGGCGCACGGCCGGAACCCGGGGAGCCGAGCCTGCACGTCCGCGATGACCTCGTCGCGCGCCGCGACGTCGGGCCAGCTGCGCCGTCGATGTCGATGGACAGCAGCCGACGGACCTGCTCGGTCGCGGCGTCCAGGTCGCCCGGGCCCTCGACCACGATGCGGGCGGACGGCCCGTCCTGGGTGACCGCGACGTCCACTCGCTGCCAGTCGGCATCGCAGAGGAGGGCGGAGCGGATGCCCGCGGCCTGCGGCTGCGACGCGAGCCGGTTCGGGGTGAAGCCCTCCCAGAACCGCTGGGTGGTGGCCAACGACCAGGGCCCGAGGATCTCGTGAACGGTCTCGAGTCGAGTCACGGTCGGGCCTCGGGACTCTGAGCGGCGGCAGGACCGTCGGTCCCGGAGGGGGTGGACGAGCCGTCGGGCGGTTCATCGGCGGGTGCCGCATCGGTCGACCGTTCTCCGAAGAGGAAGGCCTCGCCGTCGGAGTAATGGCTGTTCACGCTCAAGTGCTCGGCGAAGCGCTCGTCCCCGAACGCCGCTGTCAGGTCGTCGGCCGAGCGCCACTGCACGTACTCGATGATCCGATCGCTCCGGAGGTCGCGGAAGAAGCTCGTCGAGACGAAGCCCTCGAGCGTTCTGATGTGACCGCGCGTCTCGCTCTCGTTGTACTCGGCCATCCATGCCTGCTTGCCCGCAACGGGCGCCAGTCGGATGATCTCGTGGGCCGCCGTCGGGGCAGCGCGCACCGGATCGACGGGAGTCGCGTCGTCCGGGCTCGCCGTCGCCGAGGTGGTGAACCGGTAGATCCCCTCGTCCACGACCCACGACGATTCAGTGCGGCTCAGTTCCGCCGCGAAATCCTCGGCGTCGCGGCGGCTGCGCCAGAAGAGCAGCCCTAAGAGGAGCTCGGTGCCGGGGGAGGAGGGCGGGCCGAGCACGCGGCCCTGCGCCAACCGGATCGCTCCGCCGTACCCCGTCCTCGGACGTGCGAGCGCTGCCGGCGAGGTGGCCGGATCGGACCGTTCCGACGCCGCGCCGCTCGGCTGCGCTTCTGCGCTGACCACGACGACGAAGGGGGACGCGTCACCGTCGACGGTGGTGCTTCGTGAGGACACTGACATGGGAGGACCTCCGGGCTTCGAGGACGCCGGAGGTTTTCAGCCCCGGATCGACACCGCCGGTGAGACGGGTCGACCACTCCGATGAGAATCGGTCAGGCGATGACGGTACACCACTTCCCTCCCGCCGCCCCGATCCCGGACGCCCGATTCGCATCCCTCGGGTGAAGCGGTCGGTCCCGCTCGGCGGTGACGGGGACAGCCGCCCGACCGGCGACCGCGGCTCAGTACTGCGCCTGCTCGTGCACCTCGACCGAGCCGTAGAGGGGGGCGCGTCGGGCGTACCGCACGGCGTCGTCCCGGGTCGGGCAGTCGAGCAGGTAGTAGCCGACGAGGGCTGACCGCTCCTCCGCTCGGGACGGGGCCGGAGTGCCGCCTTCTCTTCGCGCCGCGGTCAGATCCGTCTCGACGGAGACGTCCCCGGAGGCGTCGGCGAAGCGTCCGGAGTCGACGAGGACGCCGTCCGCCTTCAGCGACGCGTCGTAGTCCGCCCAGGCCGCGTAGTCCTCGGGCGCATCGCCCCCGGCGTAGCTGCCGTCCGACCGCATCACGAGCATGATCTTCATCGCGCCTCCTGGTTCATCCGACCACCGTTCCCCCGGCGGCCGCCTCCGCGGTCGGATCGCCCCCGGGAACCGGCACGCCGAGCCTCCGACCATTCTGGGTCGAGGTGACCGTGCAGGGAAGGGATCGCTACGGAGCGGGATCGTCCGCGTCGAGGGCCTGCTGGAGGAGCCGGAGCGCCTTCGGCCCGACTCCGTGGAGGGTTGCGAGACGGTCGAGGCCCACCCGCCTCACGTCGTCCACATCGTGCACGCCCGCGTCCTCGAGCGCACGGGTGGCCGGGGCGCCGACGGCGGGAAGCGGTCGCGGATCCATACGTCCGACACTACGAACCGGACGACCGTGCCGACAGCCGATCATTCGGCGACTTCTGGCGGCGGGTGATTCCGGCGGCTGTCGTCACGGCAGCAGCGGCGGCGAAGGCGACCGTCGTGCCCTCGTGGTCGTGGTCCCGGGTGGATGGAGGGCCCTCCCGGGCGAGGTCGTCCGCTCAGGCCGCGGGAGTCGGACGCGGAGGCGCCGTACTGCCGCGTTCGACGATCTCAGGGCCGAGGAGGCGCACGACGTACGCCTCCTCGGTGTCGGTCGCGCCTTCGATCCGGCGGACGAGCTGACGCACCGCCATGCTCCCGAGCCGGTCGGGTGCGCTCTCCACGAAGGAGTAGGGGAGCGAGAAGGTGCGCGCGAACTCCTCCGAGAACCGGCCGAGCACCGAGACGTCCTCCGGGCTCCTCGTGCTCCGCGCTCCCAGAACGCTCGGAAGTGCCGCTGCGGCCGCCTCGTTGTTGACGAGCAGGCCCGTCGCCCGCGGGTGCGCGTCGAGCAGATCTCCGAGCGCCCGGCCGACGTCCGGCTGGGTGGAGGGCGCGAACGACGTGTGCAGTCGGATGCCGTGGGCGTCGGCGGCCTCGAGAGCGGCGTCCTGCAGGCGCCAGACGTAGGCGCCGCCGCGATCGACGACGTGCTGGGGCGGGGACACGAGCACGAGCTCCCGATGCCCGAGGGCGTGGAAGTGCTCGATCATCGCGCGACCGGTCTCCTCGAAGTCGAGGTCGAAGACGTCGACGCCGGAGCAGTCCCTCGGCAGGCCGACGAGGGCGCCCGGCTGCCGGGCGTTGCGCAGGATGTCCAGCCGCGGATCGTCCACGGCGACGTTGAGCAGGACGATCCCGTCGACCATGCGGGAGTCGCTGATGCGTCGCAGGGCGCTCGTGCCGTCGGCGTCGGTGACCAGCAGGATGTCGTATCCGAGCTCGCGGGCCATGTTCGAGACGCCGAGGGTGTACTGCAGCATCGCGGGGGCGAACTCGTCCTCGAGGAACTGCGCCAGCAGGCCGATGACCCGGGTCTGCGAGGTCGCCAGCGATCGCGCGCCCGCGTTGGGCGTGAACTCCAGGCGACGAGCCGCAGCGAGCACTCGTCGGCGCACTTCGGCCGAGATCGGGCGGTTGCCCGAGAACGCGTAGGACGCGGTGCTGCGGGAGACGCCCGCTTCGCGGGCGACGTCTGCGATGGTGGCCACTGTCGTTCTCCTCGGAGGCTGTCGGACGGCGAGGACCGGTCGGACTGCTGCCGGCTCTCCGCTCAGGTGCAGGAGAGCACGCGGCGGTCGCACCTCATGCTCCTGCATCCAGGGGTCGCTGCCGGTCCGGGTGGGGGGCGCCCCAGCTGCGCCCAGCCTGCCGTGGCATGCCCCGCACACGCTCGAGGCGCCCCGTACGGATACGGGGCGCCTCGAGGTCCGGGTCAGTTCAGGGTGAACTGGACGGTGGTGGTGTTCCCGGCGACGTCGTGGACGACCATGGTGTTGGCACCCTTGACCGCGCCGAAGACGCCCGGCTTGATGAAGTTCACGTCGGACCACGCGTTGTCGGTGAGATCCTTCACGCGACCGTTGATGACCGCCCTGTCGATCCTGCCCGCGTCGTACAGCTTGAAGCTCACCTGGTCGTAGACGCCCTTCTCACCGGTGGTGAAGGAGGGCTCGGTCTTGACCGTGGCCGTCGGCGCCGTGCTGTCCAGCGTCACCGCGAAGGTCTTCGTGGGCGCGATGTTGCCCGCGAGATCCTCCGCGTTGTACTTGACGGTGTAGTTCCCGTCGGGCAGCTGCACCGTGGCCGAGTGCGATCCGGTCCTCGCTCCACCGGCGACCGGGGACTGCGTGCTCGTGACGAGCTTGCCGTCCTTGTAGATGTTGGCCACGATGCGCTTCAGTCCGCGGTCGTCCGTCGCGTCGACCTGGACGGCCAGTGCGGAGAAGGGGCCCGCCGTGGTGGGCGACCCCAGCGTGACCGCCGGCTTGGTCGTGTCGGCGACGGCGACCGGCGTGAGCGTCCAGAACCGGTCGGCGGTCTGGGCGTCGGTCGCGGTGCTGGTGGTGGCTCCGTCGGTTCCGAGCACGATGGTCCCGTTCCGGTTGTTCCCCGAGGAGTCCTGGAGCGCGGCTCCGGACGCCTCGTCGAACGCGTACTGCGCGACGGTGCCCGCCGCCGCCCGGCCGCCGGCCAGAGCGGCCACGTCGGCCGCGGACAGCGCCCGGTCGTAGACGGCGAAGTCGTCGATCGCGCCGTCGTAGGCCGGGTCCCCGTACTGCGACTTGCCCAGGTAGTTCCGGTTGGTGTTCCCGAGAGCCGACGGCTTCACCGTCATGTTCGGGTTCGTGGCGACGACCGTGCCGTTGAGGTACATCGTGCCCTGCGTGCCCGAGACGGTGACGACCACGTTCGACCACTGGTTGAGCGGGAAGTTCTGACCGCCGTAGGTCAGTCGCTGCTCGCCCCCGGCGCCGGTGTTCGTGATGGCGAACCGCGGTCCGGCGCCCCCGGCGTTGAGGGTGAGGAACATGTTGACGTTCTGGCCCGTGCCGAAGTCGAAGACGCGGGAGTAGTTCGTCAGCGACGCCGGCTTGATCCAGGTCGAGACCGACCAGTCGCCGGTGAGTCCGCTGACGATTCCGCTGGGGAGCGACCCGTACGACGCCGTCTTGCAGAAGTCCAGTGCCGTGCCGAACCTGCCCGGCTGGCGGGCTCCGCTGACCTGGCAGTTGGAGGTCGGTGCGCCGTCGGACCACTGGATGACCGCAGCGCCCGCGTCCTTGCTCAGGTTGAGGACCCCGAGCGTCTTGCCCGTCGCGTAGTTCGCGAGGCGGACCTTCCCCTTCCCGTCGGGGATGAGCTGCCAGAGCTGCTCGTCTCCGCCGTTCGCGTCGGCGATCACCGCGGCTGCTCCGTTGGACGTCGCGGCGCCGGCGATGGTCAGGGCGCGTCCGCTGGGCGTGTGGATGACGCGGTAGAGGCCCTGGCCCGCTGCCGTGATCCTCCACGCTTGTCCGGTCGAGGTCGCGGAGTCGGCCTGGACGACCGGCGTCCCGTTCGCGGTCGCGCCGCCCTGCGTGGCGAGCTGCAGACCGGAGTTCGCGTTGCCCACGGTGTAGTCGCCCGCCAGGCTGGTCGGGCTCTTCTCCGGGGTGACGATCACCTGGTAGCCGTAGGTCGGGTTCATCACGATGGGCACCGTGATCGATCCGTCGCTGGCGACCTCGTAGGTCGTGTTCGAGATGGTGACCGGGCCGTCGGTCTTCACCGTGCGGCCGTAGGAGGCGGTGAAGTCCACCTGGACGTCGACCTTCGAGCCGAGCGACAGCTCGTCGAGCCCGTTGACCTTGATGGACGTGGCTCCGGTGTTGCCGCCGGCGATGACGCGCACTTCGTCGCCCTCGTCGCTGACGGAGGCGGCGCCGTCGAGCGGGCTCTCGTTCGACGGCGGCGTGGTGGTCACCATCTGGCCGCTCATCTGGGCGTACCAGGTGTAGAGCCAGTACGCGCCGTTGGGGTCGCCGTTCCGTCCGGTGAGGAGGTCGCCCAGGGCGCCCGACTGGTTCCAGAACGGGAGCTCGGCGCGGGTGATCCCGTAGCGCTCGAGCTTCGCGATGTAGCCGACCAGCGGGCCGGACAGGCCGACCTCGGCGGGTGCCGCGTACTCGGTGATGTCGATGGGCGGCTCGGGGAGGTCGAGGTCGTCGAGGATGGCCCGGACCTTCTCGACGTCGCCCTTGATCTTCGAGGAGCGGATCAGCTCGTGCCACTCGAGGACGTCCGGGAGGGTGTCGGTCGCCTTCGCGTGCTCGTAGAACGCGCGCATGTTCGTGATGTTGTCGGAGTAGGCGGGGCCCTGGATCGGCATCTCGGGGTCGAGGGTGCGGATCAGACGGTAGGTCTCGGTCCAGAGATCGAAGAAGGAGCCGTTCGACGCCTGCCAGGTGATATCGGGCTCGTTCCAGATGGCATAGGCGACGATATTCGTCTTGCCGGACGCCTGGGTGTCCTGGACCATCTTCTCGACGGCCGGGAGCCAGGAGGCCTTGTCGTATCGATAGGGCCAGCCGGGCAGGTAGTCCACCAGGCGGACGACGACGCCCGCACCGGCCGCCTTCGCGGTGTCGGCGACCGACAGAGCGTCACCGGTCGGCTGCTGGGTGCCCCCCTCGGGCTTCTGCACGAAGGTGTGCGGCTTGATGGGGAGGATCTTGTCGAGGGACGGGACGCCGGCGCTCGCCAGTCCGTACAGGGACCCGCTGGCCATGTGAGTGACGGGACGGAAGGGCTGGTCGGCTTCTACGACGAGCGTGGCTGCGGCTCCGGGTGCCGCTTCCGCGGGAGCGCCCACGGCGAGGACGCTCCCCGCTGCGACGACCGCGGCTGAGACGACTGCTGCGAGGACACGACGCCCGCGGATCCGACGGCGCTGTCGCCGGTCGGCATCCGTGGGAGGCGTCTCGCGTAGAGCGATGGATCTGTTCATCTGCTGTATCTCCATTGATCGAGCGATTGGTCGAACCTGTCCGCACAGTGCTGCATAGATCATCGAACCGGTTCGATGTGGATTAAAGCATTAACTGGCCGAGGCCTCAATACCTCTGAGCTCTTCGAGCCTTTCGCGCCTGATGCGACATGATGCGTTCGTATCTTTCCGACACCTCTGCACCAGAAGTTGCGAAAGCTTATGAGGACCGTCGAGTGACGCAGGAAAGAGCTGTCGACGGCGTCTCGTCCTGGGCGCGTCTCACGGGGAGGACCGTGCGGGAGCGGATCCCGGCTGGGCCGCATCGTCCAAGGTCTCGGCCCGGACCGTTCACCGGGGCGGGGTCGAGGGAGAAGCCCCTCCGCCGCGACGAGCGGCAGAGCAGCGACCCTCAAGCGGTTCGGACCTCTACCGTTGCACCCGTGCCCCTCCTTCTCGCCGGCCAGCTGTCGTGAGAGCGCTCGTCGCCTGGCTCGAGCACCGCCAGATCCCGCTCTACCTCGCCGCGATCGCCGCCGGCGCCGCTCTCGGACTGCTGCTGCCCGCCGCGCACCACCTCGAGGTCGCGATCGAACCGGTGCTCGCGCTGCTGCTGTTCGCCACGTTCCTCGGGGTCCCGTTCGCCGCGATCGGACGGTCTCTGCGCGACGGCCGCTTCCTCGCCGCGGTCGGGGTGCTGAACTTCGTCGTCGTGCCGCTCGTCGCCTACGGGCTGTCCCGATTCGTCGCCGACACTCCGGTGCTGCTGTTCGGGGTCCTCCTGGTGCTCCTGACGCCGTGCATCGACTACGTGATCGTGTTCGCCGGGCTCGCCGGAGGGGCGTCCGACCGGCTGCTCGCCGCCGCACCGCTGCTGATGCTCGCGCAGATCCTCCTCCTCCCCGTGTATCTGCTGCTCTTCATCGGTCCTGCGGGGGTGGCGGTGGTCGACGCCGGTCCGTTCGCGCGGGCGTTCCTGCTGCTGATCGTGGTGCCGTTGTCTGCGGCCGGGCTGGTGCAGGCCCTGGCGCGCCGACACAGAGCCGGCCGAATCGTCGAGTTCACGATGCTCGGGCTCATGGTGCCGCTCATGACGGCCACGCTCTTCACCGTCGTCGCCTCCCAGGCCGGCGCCGTGGGCGCCTCGGCCGGCCGGCTTCTCGTCCTCGTCCCGCTCTACGCGGGATTCCTCGTGGTCATGACCGCTCTGGGGCTGGGTGCTGGACGCGTCTTCCGGCTCGACGTGCCCGCGACGCGCGCCCTCGTGTACAGCGGCGCGACCCGCAACTCGCTCGTCGTGCTGCCCCTCGCACTCGCGCTCCCGGCACCGCTGTCGCTCGCGCCCGTCGTCGTCGTCACGCAGACTCTCGTGGAACTCGTCGGCATGGTCGTCCTCGTCCGACTGCTCCCTCGGCTCGCCCGAGACCGAGCAGCGCGGGCCGGCCCGGTCTGAGGCGGACTCACCAGCGCCCGAGACGACTCGGGCCTGCAGAAGGGCCGCCCGGGGAGTCGCCCGGGAGGTGCTCGCCGGTCAGTCCTTCTCCGGTCTGCCCGCAGTCCCCGCGTCAGCGGGCTCATCGGCCGGGGCGACAGGAGCTGCGGACTCGACCGCGGTGGGCTGGACCTCGGCTGATCTCGCATTCCTGGCGGCGAGGCGCTTCTTCTGGGACTTGCCGGTGCTGAACGGGCTCACCCACAGCCAGGAGAAGCGCCGCAGCGACTGGAAGATGAACAGCGACGCCCAGAGGGAGAACACCGTCAGGGCGACCGGGAAGACCGTCGCCGGAAGGGGCGGGACATTCGTCTCGCCGAGCAGGGGGACGAATGCGACGACGACCGCGATCACGAAGAGGTGCAGGAGATAGATCTGGAAGCTCTGCTGCCCCATGGTGACGAAGATCTTCAGTGCGCGGACCTTGACGAGGTACTGGGAGCCGGCGATGCCCGCGATGATCGCGACCGAACTGGCGATCAGGATGACACCCGGAATGCGGTTGGCGTCGAAGGCGACGATCACCGCGATGATGCCGAGGTAGGCCACCGCGAGCGCGAGCGCCTGCCAGAGCTTCACGCGAGCGGCGAAGCGGTAGAACGTGCGGGGGATGAACATCGCCACGAGGAAGAAGATGAAGTTCTGGAGCACCCGGTCCCAGCCGATGTTGTCGGTGTCGAGCAGGCCGGTGGTCGTCGCCGCGACGGCCAGCAGCCCGGCCACCGAGAGCTGGATCCATCGGGGCACCTTGCGGATCAGCCAGGCGAGGATGCTGAAGATCGCGAGAGCCCAGATGAACCAGTAGCTGCTCGACGGCAGGATGGGGAGCACCAGCACGTTGAGCGGGTCCGTCGGCGAGGTCGCCTCCGACCGTGAGAACGGGACGATGAGGTAGAAGACGACCCGGATGAACGACCACAGCAGGTAGAGGTACACCAGCGCGAGCACTCGGCGGCGCCACAGTTCGGCGAACGTCCACGTCAGCATCCGGGCGGCCGTGAGGCCCGCGATGAAGAAGAACACGGGCATGGGGAAGTAGAGGAGCACGGTCCGGAGCTTCGGGACGTACCCCGCGAGGTCGAAGAATCCGAGGAACAACGACGAGTGGTAGAGCACGACGAGGCTGATCGCGACGCCCTTGGCGAAGTCGATCCACTCCCGCGACTCGGGGCGCTTCACCACGGCGCCGGTCGCACTCGACCCGGTCATCCGCCGCTCCTCGCGTGGGCGCACACTGCGCGATCACTGTTCACCGATTGCTGCGGATCCATTGCGCCCCCAAGATGTCGAATTCGAACCGGATGCGAATGAGCCCCCGGTTCATTCCCCGTACGAGTCCTGAGAGTACGGGAAAGTTTCCGATCACGGACGAGTCGATGGAGTATCGAGGCGGCAAGGGAAGTCCGGACGCCTCGCCGCCGCCTGTCCGCGGAGATCGCCCGTCCGATCCCGGAGTCGCTCGGTCGATCGGGACGGGCGGCGGAGGATCGCAGACGAATGGACCGTCGAGAGACCCGCAGACGGCGCTTTCGTCCAGCCCCGGGGGTCGCGGACCCGAAGAACGAGACGAAACCGGCGTGCGGCCAGGACACCTCGACCTCTCCGGCATACTCCATGACGTGAACGACGCCACCACCGCCCCCAGTCTCGACGGCCGCGAGTTCGTGATGACCTCCTCGACCAACAGTGCGGTCGACCCGGAGTCGCCGTCGCGGTTCCACTACTCCGAGCGCGACGGAGTGGTCTGGGGCGACTACGTCGGCGACACCGTGACCTTCGGCCGGTTCGTGGGCACGCGCACCGGCGACGCCCTGCAGGTCTCGTTCGTGCACCAGCTGATCGACGGCGGGACCGTGGTCAGCGGCACCGGCGGCAGCCGCGTCGAGCTCGACGGGGAGGGCCTGCTGCGGCTCGTCGAGGAGTTCGAGATCGACGGCGACGACCACGTCAGCATCTGCGTCGAGGTCTGACGCTCAACGCGCCGCGTCGCGGCCGTTCCCCGCGGTGGTGAACCGCGTCATGCCGAGCCGGTTCGTCGATCCGGAGCGGTCGGGGATGTCGGAGGGCAGCAGGTAGGCCTTGCGCACCACCTCGTCGAGCACGACGACCGAGACCACCGACTTCACCTCGGGCCGGGCCGCGACCACGCCGGTGACGAAGTCGTGCACGCCGCCGATGTCGAGCGAGCGGACCAGGAGCATCGCGTCGTGCTCGCCGGTCGTGATGCAGCAGTACTCCACGTCGGGCATCTGGAGGATGCCCTCGCGGAACCGGTGCCACGACTGCGGATGCACCGTCACGAACACCAGGGCGCAGACGTCGAGCCCCACCTTTCCCGGATCGACCAGGGCCGAGAATCCGGTGATGACGCCGGATGCGGTCAGCTGCTCGACCCGGTTGTAGACGCTCGCCCGCGAGACGTTCACCCGCTCGGCCAGGGCGGACATCGAGATGCGCCCGTTCTCGCGCAGGACGGCGAGGATGCGCAGATTGAGGTCGTCGAGCCCGCCCGCGCTTTGTCCAGCGACCGCACCGGCGGCCGGATCGGTGATCGACATAATCCACTCCTTCGTCGCTGCGGGCGGCAGTTCGTCCACGATAGCGGCCCTCTGGAAACGGAGTGCGTCGCGATGTGCCATCGTTTCGCAACACGTCCAGCCGAACCCTCGCCAGGAGGCCTCCATGGTTGTCCGCTCCACCCGCACCCCGCGCTCCGCCCCGACGCGAGTGGTGATCGCCGCTGCGGCGGTCTCCCTCGCCCTTCTGGTGGCGGGCTGCTCCTCGGGCCGCGTCGACACCGCCGACGGCAGCAGCGCGACGCTCACCATCAACAAGGCGTTCGACCTCAAGACCGCCGACCCGGGCCGCATGTACGAGCCGACCGGCCAGATGGTCGACAAGGCGCTCTACGAGACCCTCCTCACCTTCGAGGGCGGCGACGTCTCGCAGGTCGTCGACGGCCTCGCGAGCCTCGAGCAGTCCGACGACGCGAAGACCTTCACCCTCACCCTGAACGGCGAGCACACCTTCTCGGACGGCACCGCGATGACCGCCGACGACGTGGTGTTCTCGCTGCAGCGCGTGATCGGCCTCAAGGGCAACCCCTCGTTCCTCCTCGACGGCGTCACCGTCACGAAGAAGGACGACACGACGGTGGTGCTGACCACCGAGAACCCCACGCCCGCCCTGCCGGCGATCCTGGCGAACCCGGCGCTCGGCATCCTGAACTCGAAGGTCGTGAAGGAGAACGGCGGCACCACCGACGAGACCGACACCGCCGAGACGTTCCTCAACACCACCTCCGCCGGCTCCGGCCCGTACGTGCTCGACACGCTCGACCTCGCCTCGCAGGTCGTGCTGACCGCGAACGAGAACTACGACGGCGACGCCCCGGGCTACGGCCGCGTGGTCATCCAGAACGTCGAGGGTGCGACCCAGAAGATCAACGTCGAGGGCGGCAGCGCCGATGTGGCGCTGGACCTCTCGGGCACTCAGGCGGAGGCGCTCGGCGACTCGGTCGCGGTGACCAGCGACCCGTCGGCGAACGTGATCTTCCTGCTGCTCAACCAGAACCCGAGCGTCTCGGCGATCACGTCGAACCCCGACTTCGTGAAGGCTGTGAAGGAGGCCGTCGACTACGACGACCTCGTCTCGATCGCAGGCAACGGCACCGCCCAGGCGTCCGGCGTCATCCCGAGCATGCTGCTCGGCGCCCTGCCCGAGAGCGGCGCGCTCACCCAGGACCTCGACGCCGCGAAGGCTGACCTCGCGAAGAGCGGCTACGCCGGCGAGTCCGTGACGCTCAACTTCCCGAGCGACATCAGCCTGAACGGCATCGACTTCCCGACCATCGCGCAGCGCATCCAGTCGCAGCTGAAGGACGCCGGCATCACCGTCGAGCTCGCCCCGGCCCCCGTCGCCACCGAGCTCGACGCCTACCGCAACGGCACCGAGACCATGGGCCTCTGGTACTGGGGCCCGGACTACCCGGACCCGAGCGACTACCTCGTCTTCACCCCGGGCGACGTCGTGGGTCTCCGCTCCGGCTGGACCGACGGTGCGGCCCCCGCGATCTCGGCGCTGGCCGACGCCGCGGCCACCGGCGGCAGCGACGACGAGCGCCAGTCGCGCTTCGAGGAGCTGCAGACCGCGCTGAACGCCGACGGCCCCTTCATCCCGCTGCTCCAGCCCGGCAACAACATCGCCGCGGCGAAGGACGTCTCGGGTGTCGTCTACAACGCGGTGTGGACCATCGACATCGCGGCCCTCACCGCGCAGTAGCCCGTGTCCACCACCACGACGGCCGCCCGGACCCCGCGTCAGCGCGGGGGCCGGGCGGCCCACCCGTTCCTCCGCTACGCGCTCCGCCGCGTGCTCACCTCGCTGCTGCTGGTGGTGGGCGTGACCCTCGTCACCTTCATCCTGACCAACCTCGTGCCGGGCGACCCCGTGGCGGCCGCTCTCGGCCAGCGCGCTGCGGAGGATCCGGAGATCGTCGCGCAGTTCCGCGCCCAGTACGGTCTCGACCAGCCGCTCGTCGTGCAGTATTTCACCTATCTCGGCAACCTGCTGCACGGCGACCTCGGCGTCTCCACCACCACGCACAACCCGGTGGTCGCCGACCTGGCGAAGGCGCTGCCGGCCACCCTCGAGATCGCCTTCGGCGCCATCGTGCTCAGCGTGATCGTCGGCGTGCTGTTCGGCACCGTCGCCGCCTACCGGCGCGGCAGGGCCTCCGACCACGTTCTGCGCGTCGTGTCGCTGGCCGGCCTCAGCGTGCCGACCTTCTGGCTCGCGCTGGTCCTCTACTACGTCCTCTACTTCCAGCTCCGGATCGCGCCGGGATCCGGCCGGCTGAGCAGCGACTTCACCACGCCGCCGACGGTGACGGGCCTCTACACGGTCGACGCCCTGCTCGCCGGCCAGCTCGACACCTTCCTCGACGCGGCGTCGCACCTCTTCCTCCCCGTCCTCGTCCTGACGCTCTACACGGTGGGCCTGCTGACCCGGTTCGTGCGCACCGCGGTGCTCGAGATCCTCGACCAGGACTACGTGCGGGCCGCCCGCGCGAAGGGGCTGCCGAACCGCGCGGTCACCTTCTCCTACGTGCTGCGCGGGGCGAGCATCCCGATCCTCACCGTCGTGGGCCTCGCCTTCGGCAGCCTGCTCAGCGGCACCGTGCTCGTCGAGGCGGTCTTCGGCTGGCCCGGGATCGGCTCCTACGCCTACCAGGCCGCGTCGCACCTCGACCTGCGCGGCATCATGGGCGTCGGCCTGCTCATCGGCGTGATGTACCTGCTCGTGAACCTGATCGTCGACCTGCTGTACGGCGTGCTCGACCCGAGAGTGAGGCTGGCCTCGTGACGGATCCGCGAACCACCCGGTCCGACCCGCGCGACGGCGCTCCTGCCGGTCCGCGCGACGGCGTCGGTGCCGGAGTGCTCGACCCGGTCGCCGCCCCCGGCCTCCGCCTGCGCCGCCCCCGCCTGCGCCTGGGCCGCTG
Source organism: Rathayibacter sp. AY1F2 (assembly GCF_002930885.1). Classification (NCBI taxonomy): domain Bacteria; kingdom Bacillati; phylum Actinomycetota; class Actinomycetes; order Micrococcales; family Microbacteriaceae; genus Rathayibacter; species Rathayibacter sp. AY1F2. The sequence continues at coordinate 46,599 of NZ_PSVG01000014.1, forward strand.
GTCGGCGCCGCTCGGACTCCTCGGCGCCGCCGTCGGCGTGCTCTGGATCCTCATCGCCGTGCTCGCCCCCGTCATCGCCCCGCACGATCCGCTCGCGCAGGACCTGCCCCTCCTCCAGGCACCCGGCGAGGGCACGCTGATGGGGACCGACGCGCTCGGCCGGGACGTGTTCTCGCGCGTGATCTGGGGTGCCCGGGTCACGATCCCGCTCGCCCTGCTGCTCGTCGTGATGTCGGTGCTGATCGGCGCGATCGTCGGATCCGTCGCCGGATTCCTCGGCCGTGCGGTCGACGAGGTCGCGATGCGCATCACCGACCTCGTGATGGCGTTCCCCACGGTCATCCTGGCGATGGTGATCGCGGCCGCGCTCGGAGCGTCGCTCCTGAACGCGGTGCTCGCGGCGCTGATCGTGTCGTGGCCGTCCTACGCCCGGCTGACCCGCGGTCTCGTGCTCGGCCTCCGCTCGTCGAACTACGTCGTGTCCGGACAGCTGCTCGGCTTCTCGCCGCTGCGCTCCCTCGTCCGCGACATCGCGCCCAACATCGTCGGCCCGGTGCTCGTCCTGGCGAGCCTCGACATCGGCACGGCCATCCTCCTGCTGTCGGGCCTGTCGTTCCTCGGGCTCGGCGCGAAGCCGCCGACCGCCGAGTGGGGCTCGATGGTGTCGGACGCCATCCAGAACTTCGACGCGTGGTGGATCGGCGTCTTCCCGGGCCTGGCCATCCTCACCGTCGTCATCGCGTTCAACTTCGTCGGCGACGCCCTGCGCGACGCCCTGGACCCGCGGTCGCAGACGATCCGCGGAGGAGGCGCCACGCTGTGAGCGACGCACTGACCATCAGCGGGCTGCGCATCCGCACCCGCAGCCACGCCATCGTGGACGGCATCGATCTGGCGTTGCGCCGCGGCGGAATCCACGGTCTCGCCGGCGAGTCGGGCTCGGGCAAGACCATGACCGCCCTGGCGGTGCTCGGACTGCTGCCCGGAGCGATGACGGCCAGCGGGAGCATCCGCCTCGCCGACGACACCGGCGACGGCACGACGGAGCTCGTCGGCGCGTCCCGGCAGGTGCTCGGCACGGTGCGCGGACGCCGGGTCGCCATGGTCTTCCAGGACCCGTCGACGAGCCTGCACCCGCAGCTCACCGTGGGCCGCCAGCTCACCGACCACCTGCGCCACCACCTCGGTCTCGGCAAGGAGGCCGCGCGGTCCAGGGCCGAGGCCCTGCTCGAGCGGGTGCGGGTCCCGGACGCCCGGGCCTCCCTCGGGCGCTACCCCCACCAGTTCTCCGGGGGTCAGCGGCAGCGCATCGCGATCGCGGTGGCGCTCGCGTGCGAGCCCTCGGTGCTGCTGGCCGACGAGCCGACGACCGCGCTCGACGTGACCGTGCAGGCCGGAGTGCTGCAGCTGCTGCGGGAGCTGGTCGACGACGGCGGGCTGAGCATCCTGCTCGTCACCCACGATCTCGGCGTGATGAGCGCCGTGGCCGACGAGGTGACGGTGATGCGCCAGGGGCTCGTCGTGGAGTCGGCTCCGCGGGAGAGTCTGTTCACCGCGCCCGAGGACGAGTACACGCGGGCGCTGCTCGCGGCTCTGCCCGGCTCGAGCTTCGAGGAGAGCCCGGAGGAGCTGGTCGCCGAGCTCGTCGAGGGGCACGAGAGGGCCGCCGCCGCGGACGATCCGGGCGCGGCCACGGCAGGCGACGTCGAGAGGGGTGCGCGATGAGCGCGGGAGCGGTTCTCGAGGCCGATGGCATCGTGGTCGAGTACGGGCGGCGACCGCCGCTGCGTGCCGTCGACGGGGTCGGCTTCCGGGTGGCGGCGGGCGAGGTCGTGGCGCTGGTCGGCGAGAGCGGCTGCGGCAAGTCGAGCCTCGCGCGCGCGGTGGTCGGCATCGAGAAGCGCCGCGGCGGCGATGTTCGCCTGAACGGCGTCGACGTGCCCGCGCTCGGACTCCGTCGGCGCAGTCCGGCGATGACCGGCGTGCAGATGGTCTTCCAGGACCCGAACTCCTCGCTGAACCCCCGTCGCCGCATCGGCGAGCAGATCGGCGACGGCGTCCGGGCGGCTCTCGCCCGGGGCGCCGAGGGCTCGGACCCGGCCGACTGGCTGCGCCGCGTCGGGCTGGATCCGGCGATGGCGAGCCGGTTCCCGCACGAGTTCTCCGGCGGGCAGAAGCAGCGCATCGCCATCGCGCGGGCACTGGCGGCGAGGCCGCGGATGCTCGTGGCCGACGAGCCGATCTCGGCCCTCGACGCCTCGACCCAGACGAGCGTCGCCGCGCTGATGCGCTCGCTCAGCGTCGAGGCCGGCGCGGGCATGCTGTTCATCTCGCACGACCTCTCGGTGGTCCGGCGCATCGCCGACCGGGTGCTCGTGATGTACCGCGGCCGGGTCGTGGAGTCGGGGGAGACCGAGACGGTGTGGCAGAGCCCGCTGCATCCGTACACCCGGGCGCTGCTCGCGGCAATCCCGCTGCCGGACGGCCTGGGGCGGCTGCCGCTGGCTCCGCTCGACTCCGACCGGGCGGCCTGGCTCGAGGAGCTGCCCGACGCGCTGGAGCGGGCGGGCGCGTGAGCGCTGTGGAGGAGGCCCGGGCAGAGGAGTCCGCACTCTGGAGCATGCCGAGGGCCGTGAACCGCAGCCCGCTCCCCGGGGACGGCGCGTTCATGACCGCCGGCTGGGCCGATCCGGAGCCGGTGATCGACCCCGACGAGCCGGTGCTCGCCTACACCGCGGAGCGCCGGTCGCGACTGGCGCAGGCGCTGCCCGCCGAGCTGCTGATCATCCCCGCCGGCCTGCCGCGGGTGCGCTCGAACGACAGCGACCACCGCTTCCGCCCGGGCACCGACCACGTGTGGCTGACGGGCAACGGAGTCGCCGAGAGCGTGCTCGTCGTCGACACGACGGGAGGGGAGGCCGGCTCGATCCTGTACCTGCGTGCTCCCTCCGGCCGCGACGGAGACGAGTTCTGGCAGAACGACGCGCTCGGCGACCTCTGGGTCGGGCCGCGGCCGTCGCTCGCCGAGACGCAGGCGGCGCTGGGCATCGAGACCCGGCCGCTGGCCGACTTCACCCGCGACGTGGAGCGGGCCGCGCGGCGGGCCCGGCGCATCCGGGTCCTGCCCACCCTCGACGAGAGCGTCGACGAGCTGGTGCGGAGCATCTGCGGGCCGGAGCTCGGACCGCACCTCGTGCTCAAGGCGACGCTCGACGAGCTGCGCCTGATCAAGAACGACTGGGAGATCGGACGGCTGCAGCTCGCCGTCGACGGCACGGCGCGGGGCTTCGACGACTGCCTCGAGGCGTGGCCGGTCGCCCGCGCGATGCCCCGCGGCGAGCGCTACCTCGAGGGCACCTTCGCCCGCCGCGCCCTGGTCGAGGGACAGGGGCCGGCCTGCGGATCGGTCGTCGCCTCGGGAGCGCACGCCACGACCCTGCACTACACGCGGAACACCGGGCCCCTCGCCGAGGGCGATCTCGTCCTGATGGACATGGGGGTCGAGCTGCACTCGCTCTACGCCGCCGACATCACCCGGACCTTCCCGGTCAGCGGGGAGTTCACCCCGCTGCAGCGGGACGTGTACTCGATCGTGCTGCGCGCGCAGCAGGCCGGCATCGACTCCCTGCGCGCGGGAGTGCGCTTCCAGGACTACCAGGACGCGTGCGGGCGAGCCCTCACCGAGGGGCTGATCGACCTCGGCCTGATCCGCTGCTCCGTCGACGAGGCCATGGCCCCGTCGGCGTCGTACCACCGCCGGTGGAGCATCTCCCGCGCCGGGCACATGCTCGGGATGGACGTGCACGACTGCAACCACGCTCCGCACGAGACGTACCTCGGCGGAGTGCTCGCGGCCGGCCACACGCTCACCGTGGAACCGGGCCTCTACTTCCAGCCGGGCGACCTGACGGTCCCCGCCGAGCTGCGGGGGCTGGGCATCCGGATCGAGGACGACCTCGTGGTCACGGAGACGTCGTCGATCCTGCTCTCGGCGGCGATGCCGCGCACGCCCGACGCGGTGGAGGAGTGGATGGCGAGGTTGGCGGGCTGAGAGATCGGGCCCTCGACGCGATCGGCCGACGCGGCCTACGGGAGCTGCGGGGGCGCGATCAGTTCGAGGAATCCGCCGAGGGCACCTTCGAGGTAGATGATGCGCGTGCCGGCTCGGGCGCCAGCGGTCATCCGGTGAGGTGTCCCGACCGGTCTCCAACCGTGTCCAGCGCAGAGCTCGAGGACACGATCGAGGTCCGAGACCGTGAGCGCGATGTGCACCGTGCCGACCTGTGCGGGCGAGCCGGCGGACTCGAGCTGTCGGGGCGGGTCGTACTGCAGCAGCTCCACACGGTGGGGGCCGAGGGTCACCGTCGCTGCGCGGATCACGGCTCCACGGACGCCGGTGGTCGCCGCCGTGACCTCCACGTCGAGCGTGAAGGTGCGCTCGAGCACGAACCCGAGACCGGAGCACCACAGCACCAGCGCGTCGTCGAGGTCGGCCACGGTGAGACCGGAGTGAGCGACGTCGGAGACGAGCGGTGATGCCATGACATCAGTATCGAGCTCCGACACTCCTGCCTGCGGATGTGCGGCGATCCTCACCCTCCCTGGGTGAGGCCGGTGATGAGGTTGATGGCGACGGCGACGACGAAGGTGCCGAAGAAGTAGGACAGCAGGGCGTGGGCCAGGGCTACGCGGCGTGAGGGGGTGGAGGACTGGGTGATGCTGCTCGCGCTGTAGGCCATCCCGATCGAGAACGCGGTGTAGGCGAAGTCGCTGTAGGACGGGTCCTCGTCCTGGTCGACGTCGAAGCGGTGGCGGTCGTCGAGGTAGTACATGAGCGCGTACTTGAAGGCGTAGACGGTGTTGACGAGCGCCCAGGCCGCGACGACCCCGACGACCGCGAGGATCGCGGCCGCGGATCCGACGGGGTCCTTCTGCTGGCTGCGGAGGAGTGCGACGACCACGAGGACGAGGCTGAAGAAGGTGGCGGCGATGATGAGCGAGTCGACCAGCTTCCGGGACCGGTCCTCGTGGCGGGCGAGGTCGCGGGTGCGTTCCGGGCCGGCCGGCCACGCCGTCGACCAGGCCCAGACGAGGAACACCGCCGCGGCGATCGCCCAGCGGAGCAGAGGCGACAGATCGGGGACCGCAGTGGACCCTGAGCGCTCGGGCCGGAGATCCTTCAGACGGGCACGATCGGCCCCAGCACATTGAGCGCGACGACGGCCACCAGCTGGACGACGCCCGCGGTGACCAGTCGACCACCGAGGTGCGACGTGTCAGCGGGCCGCTCGGTCACCGAGCCGATCCGTACTGCTCCCGACGTCGTCCGGCACGTGAGTCAGGATGTCGCCCACCTGGCAGCCGAGGACCTTGCAGATGGCGTCGAGTGCTGAGGAACTCACACCATCCTCCTGCGAAGAGGGGGCGGTGTCAGCCGGAGAGGGCAGTGCCCGAGAGCGGGTGGGTCAGTCGTCGTCGCTGTCGGGCGCGGGTGCCTGATCGGTGCTGGTGCTCGAGGTGGAGTCGGACCAGACTGCTTGTGCGCCGGAGTCGCCGATGCGGATGACGTCGATGGTCGCTCCGACGGAGATGGCGATCGCTGCGACGGCGAGCACGATTCCGACGAGGGGGCGGCGGGTGGTGGCGGCTCGGTCCTCGGTTCGTCGCGTGCGGCGGAACCAGAGCCACTGGACCAGGGCGACGAGGAACAGGCCGGCAGCCCAGGGGAGCAGGTGGTCGCCGAGCTCGGTGTGCTTCTCGAGGATCGCGGACGGCTCCGTCTGTCGTTCGAGCGCTTCACCGGCCTGCGTGGTGAGCGGGACGGCGATCAGCGCGGCGAGGGCGATGATCGGGGTGAGGATCCCGAACTTGCGGCGGGCGGCCGGCCAGAGGCTGCCGAGGATGAGCATCAGTGCGGCGAGGGGGAGCAGAACCACGACGGCGTGCACGAGGAGCGGGTGGAGGGGGAGGCCGTTGATCTGCCAGTCGTTCATCGGGGGCGCCTTCGGTCGAGAGGGGGGCTGTCCTCGTGACGCTAACGCGCCCCGCCCTGCGCGCTCTGCCGTTGGACGTATTCGTGTGAGCCCTCGAACGATCACTCGCCCGTCCTCCGAGCCGACTCCCCGCTTCACCGCCGATATGCGAGGAGCCGACCGAGCGGAGTCAGGACGTGTGCCGGCTCGCCGGTGCGATCAGGCGGCGGAGCCGGTCGGTCACGAGAAGGGCACCGGCGGCGTCGATGGTGAGGACGTCGACGTCGAAGCGGTCGGTGACGGTGTCGAGCGTCCCGACGCCGCCGGCGAGGATCGCGGTCGCGAGGACGTCGGCGGTGACGATGTCCTCGGCGATCACGGACACCTGCACGAAGGGGACGTCACCGGGCTCGGCAGGTCGGCGCCAGACGTGCTCTCCGCGTTCGGCGGTCCCGGAGGTGGCGATCGCGCGGCGACCGTCGCCGAGGGGGACGATGCAGAGCAGCGCCTGCCGGTCGCCGGGATCCACGATCCCGATCGTCCAGCTGTCGGCGGGCGAGGTGAGGACGTCTCCCCCGACATCGAGGAGCCATTCGCCGTCGCCGAGCAGCCGGGCCGCGTGCGCCATGGTGGTCGCTTTGACGGTTCCGGCGAGGTCGATGACCCCGTCGGGCCGGTGCGGGGTGAAGGCGCCGTCCGTCGCCGTTCGCCAGTGCAGCGATTCGGTGTAGGCGGTCCGCATCTGCTCGGACGCGGCCGTCAGCGCGAGCTCGCCGCGGGCGATCCGGGACGCCTCCGACTCCGGCCGGTACAGGCTGAAGCGGGCGTCGGCGTCGGCGAAGACGGCTTCGACGTCGCCGACCGGGGTGTCGTCGGCGGCGCGCAGGCTGACGACGGTGCCCATCGTCGTGAACGTGTGCACGGTCAGAGTCCGGCCTGGTCGATCGCCGATTGCAGGGAGGTGAGGTACCCGTCGCGGGTGTAGGTCGCTCCGCTGACCGCCTGCACGTTCGCGGACTGGGCGGCGAGGACTTCTTGACGCATGATCGGCGCGGCCCGGTGCGAGATCGACACGGACCGGCCGTCCTTGTCCGTGAGGTGCACGGCCGTGACGTCGGTGATCTGCCCGCCGGCGACGGTGATCGCGACCTGCACAGCGCCGAAGCGAGTCGGAACAGATGAGCCGGTCCACGTGCCGTCGGCCGAGGCGGACGGGCTAGCAGTGGCCGTCGAGCTCGTACCGGTCGACGGGTCGGTGGGCGCGCCGGCGGAGGGCGTCGTCGAGGCGGGGGCGCCGGCCGGGGTCGGCGTGGTCACCGCGGGAGCCGCTCCTTCCGTGGCTGTGGTGTCGCTCGTCCCGGTGGCGAGCGGGGACCCGGTGGCGCCGGCGGATCCCATCTGCCAGCCGACGACGAGGACGGCGAGGGAGGCGAGGACGCTGGCGACTGCTGCTCGTGTTCTCACCAGTCGAACCTCTCCACGTGGATCTGCCGGTCGGGCAGGCCTGCCGCTCGCGCGTCGCGGACGACGAGGTCGGCCCAGGCGGTCGGACCGCAGACGAACAGGTCGGATTCGAGCAGGCCCGGCAGTGCCGAGGTGATCGTCACACCTCGGGCGACGGACTCGGCGGACATCCACGTCGCCAGCCCTGCGGGCCGCCGGCCGATCATCCCGAACAGCGCGCCGCGGCTGCTGCGGACCAGTGTCCGAGTCTCGTCCCAGAGGTAGGTCTGGGAGTCGTCGGTGGCGCGCAGCAGGACGGTGGCCTCGCCGGGTCGGAGGCCGCCGTGCTCGAGGAGCGCTCGGGCGGGGGTGATGCCGATGCCGGCGGCGATGATCGCGAGCCGCGGGGCGGTGCGGGCGACGTCGGTGAAGATCCCGTAGGGGCCCTCGATCGAGACCGCGGTCCCGGGGCGCAGTCGTGCGAGACGGTCGGTCCCGGCTCCGAGTGCGCGGACGGTGATCCGAGCGCGGGTGTCGGTCGGGACGGCGGAGAAGGAGATCGGGTGCGCATGCCACCAGGTGCCGCGGCTCCAGAACCGCCAGATCGCGTACTGCCCGCCGATCACGCCGAGGCGGGAGAGGTCGCGGCCGGAGAGGTGGATGGAGAAGACGCCGGGGGCGATCGTCTCGACGGCCTCGACCCGGATCCGGTGCCGCAGCGTCGTGAGGACCGGTATCGCGAACCGGAACCAGGCGATCGCTCCGAACGCCAGGACGTAGAGGGCGATCCAGTAGACGCGCTGCGGGGTGCTCCCGGCGAGGACCTGGCCGGCGGAGAGCTGGTGGGGGACGGCGACGAGGACGGCCGCGTAGCTGAGGAGGTGGATCGCGTGCCACGCCTCGTAGGCGAAGCGGCGGCGCACGGCGACGAGGGAGGTGACGACGACGAGAACCAGCAGGGTGCTGCCGAGCAGCGCCTGGAGCATGTCGGCGCCGGAGTACAGGGTGAGCGTCTCGTTCCACAGCGTCAGCCCGTCGGTGAGGGCGTAGCCGACGGTGAGCAGGGCACCGTGCCCGAGGATCAGGTACAGGGCGGGCTTGCCGAGGCGACGGTGCAGCGCCATCGCGGTGTCCTGGCCGAAGGTGCGGTCGATCCAGGGGATCCGGGCGGCGAGGACGAGCATGACCAGGATCAGGTCGGTGCCGACGAGGCCGGCGACGATCCCCGCGGCTGTGAGGGCTCCGGCGAGATCGGTGACCTGCGCGGGTCCGCCGGCTGCGAGGTAGAGCGCGATGGCGAGGGCGACCGAGACCCAGCCGGCGGTGACGAGCGTGTCCGCGGACCGGAGGCGCCGGCGCAGGGATCGCTCGCGGTCGGCCTGCGACCGCCGCAGCGTGGTCGGCGCCTGGGGTGCGGGTGCCCTGGTCGGTCGGATCGTGGTGCTCACGGCGGCGCCCTCCGGTCGGTGTCGCATGCGCCGACCTCGGGTTTCCGGGGGCGCGCTCCTACCGTCGCGGGGGAGTCTTGGTGTCGACTATGAGGGATGCGTGCCGATTCCCCGCCGGAGTCCGATTCGTGTTCGAGGTCTCACATGTCACCGCTCGGGCAGCACGACCGTCACCCTCACTCCGGCGGGTCGACAGTTCTCGATGGTGACCGATCCGTCCGCGGTGTCAACGAGAGCTGCGACGAGGGCGAGCCCGAGCCCGCTGCCGCCGTCGCGGCTGGTGCGCGCCTCGTCGGGTCGGGAGAAGCGCTCGAACGCGTGCGGCACGAACTCCTCCGGGATGCCGTGCCCAGTGTCCCGGACGCTCAGCTCGAGGGTGGAATCGTGCTGCTCGAGGAGGAGGGTGATGCGTCCGGCAGGAGGTGTTGCGGCGATCGCATTCGCGCCGAGATTGTCGAGGATCCGCGAGAACGCGCTCACCGAGAGCGGGTAGGGCGCGTCGGCGCGCTCGATCGCGGTATCGAGCTCGATGTCGGGGCCGGTGCCGCCGGTGATCGTCCTCAGCCGGTCGACGGAGTCCATCAGCTCGGTCTCCAGCTCGCTCGCCGTCGCGCGCGCGGTGACGGGCGGGGCGGCGTCCAGCCGGGAGAGCTCCAGGAGGTTCGTCGCCAGGCGGGACAGGCGGGCGAGGGACCCCTCGGCGGCGCGGATCTCTTCTTCGAGGGCGTCCGCGTCGCCGAAGTGCCGGTGCGCGAGTTCGAGCTGGGTGATGACGACTGCCAGCGGCGTGCGGATCTCGTGGCTGGCCGCGGACACCATCTGCCGCTCCCGATCGGCGGTGTCCCGCGTCCGGGCGATGAACGCGTTCAACGTCTCCGCCAGATCCGACAGCTCATCAGTCGCCGGGCCTACGGGAAGCTCGCCGCCGTGCCGGTCGCCGAGCGACGCGGCGGTGCGGCGCATCCGCTCGACCGGACGCAGGGCGGCGCCGGTGAGCAGCCATGCGGCGAGGGCGGACAGGATCACGAGGGCCGCGGCGCTGACGAGCAGCGTCCGGTCCAGGGCCGCGACGGTCAGGTCGCTGCCGGCGCCGCTGCGAGCCGCCCACAGCTCCCACGTGCCCGCACTCGTGTCCAGGGTCCGGGAGACGATCGTGAACCGGACGTCCTCGTCGGTCATCACCGTCGAGGTGCCGTCGCTGCCGGTGCTGCGCTCCAGAACCTCGTGGACGTCGTGCGGCATCGTGTCGACGGGGACCGCCCCGCCGGGAGCGCGCGCGAAGATCAGGATCCCCTCGGCCGGAGGGTCGGGGGTCTCGGTCGGGTCCGATCCCAGATCGGCGAGATACGGGGCGAGGTCGCCCTCGGCGAGGGTCACCTCGGACGCGACGACGATGCTGCGGAACTGCCCGTGCAGCACGAGGGTGATCACGCCGACCCCGATCAGCGCGACGAGGAGGCTGCCGAGGGTGATCCGGGAGCGGATCGACAGGGAGCGCAGCAGCCTCACTCGGCGCGCTCCAGCCGGTATCCGGCGCCGCGGACGGTCGTGATCCGGAGGCCTGTGTCGGCGAGGGCGAGCTTCTTGCGGAGGTAGCTGACGTACTGATCCACGAGGGTCGGCTCGAACGTCTCCGTAGACCCCCACACTTCGGCGAGGATCTCCGTCCGGGTCAGTACCTCATCGAGATGCACGGCGAAGAAGCGCAGCAGCGTGAGCTCCTTGACACTCAGCGCGAAGGGACGCTCTCGGACCGTCGCGCGCACGGACAGGGCATCCAGGCGCAGCGCTCCGATCTGGACCACTGGCTGCGGGCCGCTGGCTCGGCGCCGGATCTGTGCTCGGATCCGGGCGCTCAGCTCGCCGAAGTGGAACGGCTTGGTGACGTAGTCGTCGGCGCCCGAGTCCAGCCCGAAGATCCGGTCCTCGACGGCGTCCCGCGCCGTGATCAGCACGACCGGGACGGTGCTGCCCGACTCGCGCATCCGACGGCAGACCTCGAACCCGGTCATCCCCGGCAGCATGACGTCGACGACGGCGACGTCGACATCTCCCGCCGTGAAGGCGATCAGCGCATCGACACCGTTGTCGACGAGTTGCACGTCGTAGCCGTCCTCCCGCAGTCCTCGCTCGACGAGGGCGCCCATCTGCGGGTCGTCCTCGACGACGAGGATCCGGGACATCAGATCGCGCCGGACGTGCCGAGCAGCGACCCGATCAGGAACGTCGCGGCGAGGGCCAGCGCGCCGCCGACGACGATGCGGATCATCGGGCGCAGAGCCGGGCTGCCGCCGACCCGTGCGCTGATGTATCCGGTCGCGGCGAGGGCGATCAGCACCACGGCGAAGGTCACCGGAACCCTCCAGTCCGGCGGAGGGAGCAGGATCGCCAGCAGCGGCAGCACGGCTCCCAGGAGGAACGCCAGCGCCGAGGCGCCGGCGGCGGCGAGCGGGCTGGCGACCGCTTCCTCGTTCAACCCCAGTTCCGCTTCCAGATGTGCGGTCAGAGCGTCGTTCTCGGTCAGCTCGCGGGCGACCTGATGCGCTGTCTCCGGGGTCAGACCGCGCGCCTGGTACAGCCAGGCGAGTTCTTCGAGCTCCCCGTCGGGATCCTCGGCCAGCTCGACGCGCTCCTTTGTGATCAGCGCACGCTGACTGTCGCTCTGGCTACTCACCGACACGTACTCGCCCAGCGCCATCGAGATCGCACCGCCGACGACACCCGCGACACCCGCCGTCAGGATCGGTGCCGTCGCGGTCGTCGCACCGGCGACACCCACGACGAGAGCGGCGACCGAGACGATGCCGTCGTTCGCGCCCAGCACGCCCGCTCGCAACCAGTTCAGCCGACCTGAGATCGCGCTGTCGTGCGGTTCCGCGCGGGGCGAGGAGGGCGGAGGCGTGGACGGGGTCGACATGAGGGCCATGCAAGCACCCGCCCCGCGGGAGCGCTAGCCAGGAGAGCCTGCCCAATCCCGTCGGTGCTGCACCGGCTGAGAAGAGACGCAGGGGAGAGGCAGAGCCCAGCGCTGGCCGGGAGCTACGGTGCGAGCACGCCCCGGACTGAAGGAGTCACCATGCCACTCATCCGCATCGACCTGATCGAGGGCCGCTCCGACCAGCAGATCACCGCACTCGGTGACGCGCTGATGCGCACCCTCGTCGAGGTCTACGGCCTCCCGGAGCGTGACCGCTTCCAGATCGTCACCGAGCACAAGCCCGGCCGACTCACCGCCCTGGACGTCGGACTCGGCATCGAGAGGTCCGAGCAGATCGTCATCATCCAGATCTTCACCCAGACCGGCCGCAGCACCGAGGAGAAGCAGGCGTTCTTCGCCGCCCTCGCCGCCGCGCTGGACGCGATCGGCATCGACGGCGCCGACCTCGTCATCGGCTTCATCGAGAACACCGCGGCCGACTGGTCCTTCGGTTTCGGCCGAGCGCAATACATCACCGGCGAGCTCGCGGCGCCCGGGAGCGCTTGACAGTGAGGCTCGGCGGAGGAGCGCTGCCGGCGTACCTGCGGTGAGGGGGTGAGCCTCAGAGTGCGGTGAGCCGATCGAAACGCGGGAGTATTTCGGCGCTGTCGCGCGGAACGACAGTGAACCCCAGCCGCTCCAGCTCTGCCACGGCGGTCATCGGATCGTCGGACACCGCGGCGGCGAGTTGACGCTTGCGCCACCGAAGGCGACCCTCGTGAAGGGCGGCGCCCGCGCCACTGATGGTGTCGATACCGAACTCGATGATCATCATCTCCAGCACGTCTTCGAGGCACGGTCGGAACCGATGGCCGCCAGTCGGGAAGTGAACATCGCCGAATCGCGGCGGGTCACCTTTCGCTACGCGCTTCTGGTAGATCTTGCCGCGACGTCGAGCTCCTGTGGCGGCGAGGGCGTCCGTCATGTCCTGCCGCTCGGCATGCACGTTGTAGTGCGCCGAGGGGACGTCGCTGCCGCTGTCTCGGAGGTAGTCGACGGTGAAGAGCGGCCGGGCCGAGCCGCGCACGTTCACTTTGAACGTCGAGCGTTCCACAGAGACGAGGTGGCTCACCGGACTCAGGACCAGCCGATACTGGACGACGAGACGGAAGGTCTCGGTGCCCTCGATGTCCAGACGAAGCCCGAGCTCCTCGGTGGGCTCGACAGTGACGGCGACACCGCCGCCGCGCATGCGAACCACGCTGCTCTCTAGGCCGACGAGTCCGTTGGGGATGATCTTCGCGAGCATCTCCATGATTTCGAGCATGAAGTCGAAGACCTTCTCTTCGAGGTCCCCGTCGGACTGACCGCCAGGGTCAACGCTCGGCATGCTCCCGCAGGTACGTCAGGTCCTCGAGCTTGCGCAGGATCGACTGTCCCTCCTGGGACAGCTCGTACCGGTCGGCGCGCTGGCGCAGCTCATCAACCGAAGCCCCTGCGCGTGCCTCAAGTTCAGCGAGACGAGCGCTGATCTTCGAAATCGTCAGTACCTCGAGGGTGGGAACCATGCAGTCATGGTGACACGGACCCCCGTCATTCGCACTCGGACAGATTCATCGATGGCGCAGGGCTCCAGTCGAAGCGGCGATCTGCACACCTCGGTGGGTGAGGAGATGCGGACGGTGCCGGCGGGCTGACCGCTGTCAGCCGGACGGCGCTCGCTCGCCCGAAGGGCCAGCCCACACCTGAGCACACTTGGCAAAATACCCCCGGGGGTATAATTTGGTCACGAGCTCCTACTGAAAGGGGAAGTGATGCTGCTCGAACGCTTGTACGACGACGACCTCGCCCAGGCGAGCTACCTCATCGGCTGCCAGGCCACCGGAGACGCGGTGGTCGTGGACCCGCGACGGGACGTCCAGATCTACCTCGACACCGCCGCCCGCAACGGCATGCGCATCGTCGCGGTGACCGAGACCCACATCCACGCCGACTACCTCTCCGGCACGCGCGAGCTCGCCCGCGCCACCGACGCAGAGATCTTCGTCTCGGGGGAGGGCGGCGTCGACTGGCAGTACGGCTTCGACGCGACCCGGCTGCACGACGGCGACGTCATCCCCATCGGCAACCTCCGCCTGCAGGCCCGCCACACCCCGGGTCACACTCCGGAGCACCTCGTGTTCCTCGTCACCGACGGCGCCCTCACTCAAGATCCCGGCTACCTGCTCTCCGGCGACTTCGTGTTCGTCGGCGACCTCGGCCGCCCCGATCTGCTGGATGAGGCTGCGGGCGGTCAGGACACGCGGTTCCAGGGCGCTCAGGACCTCTTCGACAGCCTCAGGCGGGTCCTCCTCGCCCTTCCCGATCACGTGCAGATCCACCCCGCGCACGGCTCGGGCAGCGCCTGCGGCAAGGCGCTCGGAGCGATCGCGTCGACCACCGTCGGCTACGAGCGCCTCTACACCTGGTGGGGTCCCTACCTCGCGGCGGATGACCGGGACGGGTTCGTCCGCGAGCTGCTCGACGGGCAGCCCGACGCGCACGCCTACTTCGCCCGCATGAAGCGCGAGAACCGCGACGGCCCGGCCGTGCTCGGACCCCTGTCCGAACTGGCGGCGGTGACGTCCGAGGACGCCGCCGAGCTGCTCCGCGACGACGAGGTGATCCTGGTGGACACCCGCGCCCCGGCCGACGTGCGCGCCGGCTCGGTACCCGGTGCCCTGGCGATCCCCGCGACAGGGAAGACCGCCGCGTGGGGTGCCTGGGCGGTGGACCCGGAGCAGGAGAAGCGCCCCCTTCTTCTCCTGGTCGACGGGCCGGAGCAGGCCGATCACGTGCGCGATCACCTGATCCGCGTCGGAATCGACTCCTACGCCGGCTACCTCACCACCCTCGACGGGCTCGAGACGCGACCCTCCGCCACCATCGCCCCCGACGAGGTCGCGGACATCGAGGACGCCTTCGTGCTCGACGTGCGCGAAGCGAGCGAGTACGCCGCCGGCCACGTCCCCGGAGCGACCCGGATCGGCGCAGGACGCGTGCTGTGGGAGACCGACCGGCTCCCGAAGGACCGCATGATCATCAGCTACTGCCAGAGCGGCGCCCGCAACATCATCGCCAGCCAGGCGCTGCGCCGAGCCGGGTTCCCCGTCATCGAGATCGAGGGCAGCTACCTCGGCTACTCCCGCGCTCAGCAGACCGCCGACGCACCCATCGCCTGACGCACCCTCCTCGCGGCTGCCCGCCCATCGCGACTGACCCCATCGCGACTGACCCCATCGCGCCGGGGTCAGGCGCGCCTGACCCCGGCGCGCCTGACCCCGGCGCGCCCTACTTTCGCGCCCGAACTCGGGCGCGGCGGGCGGACACCGGCCTGAGCGCGAATCTTCTCTCGCCGGGCCCCGCTACCCGGTGTCTCGCCTGCGCCGACCACGGTCCAGCTCCTCACTTCCGACCACCGGCGACACCCACCTGCGGTGTCGCCGCGCTCTCGAAAGGGCAACAATGACGACCACTTCCTCCCCTCTCACCGTCGACTCGAGCACACTCCAGGAGTGGGTCAGCGAGCACGAGGACCTGCTCGTCATCGACGTGCGCTCCGCAGCGGAGTTCGAGTCGCTGCACATCCGAGGCTCCTTCAACGTGCCCCTGCCGCTGCTGTCCGAGCACACCGACCAGCTCGCCGAGCGCCTCGGGAGCCGCGTCGTGCTGGCCTGCCAGTCCGGGGTCCGCGCGGAGCAGGCTCGACAGCGCCTGGCCGCGACCGGCCTCACCGGAGCGCACGTCCTCGCCGACCGAGTACCCGGCTACGCCGCCGCCGGCGGCGACGTCGTCCGAGGCGCTGAACGGTGGGCGATGGACCGCCAGGTCCGCTTCGCCGCCGGCGTCCTCGTGCTCCTGGGACTCGTCGGCGGACGTGTCATCGCCTCTCCGCTACGTCTGCTGTCCGGCGGGATCGGGGCAGGTCTGACGTTCTCGGCCGCGGTGAACAGCTGCCCGATGGCCTCCGTCCTCGGACGACTGCCGTGGAACAAGGCCGCCGTCGAGCCGACAGCCACCGGCGCCATCACCAAGATCCCGGTCCGGAGCGCAGCCTGATGGGTCTTCTCGACCGCCTGTTCCGTCGCTCCTACAACACTGTCTCCGTCGCGCAGGCGAAGGAGCTCGTGCTCTTCGGCGCGACCCTGGTCGACGTCCGCACCGCACAGGAGTGGCGCACCGGCCACGCTGCAGGAGCCGAGCACGTGCCGCTGGACACGCTGCAGAGCACGAGCGCAGGTGTCCGGAAGGACCGTCCCGTGGTGCTCATGTGCCGATCCGGCGTCCGCTCCGCATCCGCGGCTCGCCTTCTCGCCGACCGCGGCTACAGCACCCACTCCCTGCGCGGCGGGATCACCGCCTGGCGCTCCGCCGGCGAACCCCTCCGCTGACCCCTCCCAGTGAGGCATCACCCCGCTCATTACTTGAAGGAGAACCGATGAACGAGATCACCGTCACCGAAGCCGACCGTCGTCGTCCGACGAGCCAGATCCTCGACGTCCGCGAGAACGACGAGGTCGCCACCGGCATGATCCCCGGCGCACTGCACGTGCCGATGGGGCAGCTGGGGCAGCGCCTCTCCGAGCTCTCGGCCACTCAGCCGATCATCGTCGTCTGCCGCAGCGGAAGACGCAGCGCCGCCGCAGCGGCCGCACTCGCCGGCGCCGGCTTCACCGCCGACACGATGGCCGGCGGGATGGACGCCTGGACCCTCGCCGGCCTCCCCATCACCTGACCTCGGATCGATGACCGTCCACACCCTCACCACGCACACCTTCGACGCCGCCACGACAGCGCACGACGTCGCCCTCATCAGCTACCGGGCGAGCTGGTGCGGACCCTGCCGAGCCTTCGCACCCGTGTTCGCGAGCCTCTCCGAGCACTACCCGGCAATCCTCTTCGCCACCGTGGACACCGAAGCCGAACCGCTTCTCGCTCGAGCAGCCGGAATCCGGTCCATCCCAACAGTCCTCCTCCTGCGCCGCGGCGAGGTGGTGCGCCGCCACTCCGGCATCCTCGCCGCCGCGGCCCTCGCCGACCTCGCGGAGAGTGCCCTCACCCACCCGACAATCCGGAAGAGCGCATGAGCCTCATCTCCCTCCCTCTCGGCCTCCTCATCGGAGCAGTCCTCGGCCTGGTCGGCGCCGGCGGCTCGATCATCGCCGTCCCCGCCCTCGTCTACGGCGTCGGACTGTCGACCGACGAGGCCGTCCCCGCGTCCCTGATCGTGGTCGGGCTTGCCGCGCTCTCCGCCGTGATCCCTCGACTGCGCCGTGCGATCGACTGGCGCACCGCCGCCCTCGTCGGCGCCGCAGGAATCCCTGCCGCGTGGGTCGGCTCCCAGATCAACAAGGTCCTCGATCCGGACGTGCTGATGCTGCTCTTCGCAGCCCTCATGGTCGCTGCCGGCATCCGCATGCTCACCGCCCCACCCACCGGACACGATCACCGGGTCCGCCTCTACGCGCTCCGCGCGATCGGAGTCGGCCTGGTCGTCGGATTCCTCACGGGCCTGCTCGGCATCGGCGGGGGATTCCTCATCACCCCCGCCCTCATCCTCCTTCTCGGCCTGTCCGCCGGCACCGCGGTCGGCACTTCGCTGGTCATCAT
The DNA here is from genome assembly GCF_002930885.1 of Rathayibacter sp. AY1F2. Classification (NCBI taxonomy): domain Bacteria; kingdom Bacillati; phylum Actinomycetota; class Actinomycetes; order Micrococcales; family Microbacteriaceae; genus Rathayibacter; species Rathayibacter sp. AY1F2. The sequence goes on from NZ_PSVG01000014.1 coordinate 64,028, forward strand.
CGTGATCAACTCAGTCGCAGGTCTCAGCGCCCGCCTCCCTGGCGCCACCCTCGACTGGCCCGCCATCCTCCTGTTCAGCGGCGCCGCGATCACAGGATCCCTCATCGCCTCCCGCTACGCTTCCCGCCTCCCGGACAGAACCGTCAAGATCGTGTTCGCCGTACTCGTCCTTGTCGTCGCCGTGTTCGTCGCGTCCGTCAGCATCGCGGGACTCCTCACCCGCTGACGCTCCGGCAATGAGACGGACAAGCGATCGAGAATCGCGTCACAGTCTCCGCGCTGATACCCCCAGGGGTACTCTGATCCGGAAGCTGACGCTCACCCGCAGCATCACAGCACTCGACGCGCCTCCCGCGCCGCGAACAGGAAGAACGAGCATGACCGACACCGCTGGCCAACTCCACGACACGGACGCCATCCGGAAGATCGCGAACCGCCTCAAGCGCGCGCAGGGGCAGCTCACCGCCGTGATCAGCGCGGTCGAGAGCGGCGGTGACTGCCGAGACGTCGTCACCCAGCTCTCCGCCGTCTCCAGCGCTCTGGATCGGGCCGGCTTCGCGATCATCTCCACCGCCATGCGTCAGTGCCTCATCACCGATGACGCGGACTCCGCCGACGACGTCGCGGCTGACGCCTCTCCGCGCAAGCTCACCGTGGAAGAGCTCGAGAAGCTCTTCCTCACCCTCGCCTGACACGCCAGACCGGGCACTTCGTGTCCGGTCATCGTGTTCATGGGGAGCGCCGCGCCGCACGTGCGGCTGGACACTTCCGCGGCCACTACTCGACGTCTGGCAAGAGGAGACGGCGTTCCAGGATGTCGGGGGCGAGGATGCTCAGGTCGGGGCGCAGCTGCTGCGCCTTCTGCTGGAAGGCCCGCGGAGCGTCGCAGGGCGCGCGGATGACGCCGGCGCCGACGCCGTCAGCCCACCCTCTAGAAGGGCCACACCGGTCGCACTTCGACGAGCCCGAAACGCGCCATTGGAGGCAATCGCGATCGCCGCGTCGAGATCATCAGCCTCGACGATGTCGAAACCGGCCACCTGCCCGGAACCGTCGATGGACGGCCCGTCGACGACGATGCGTTCCCCTCCACGCACGCGCACGGTTCTGGCGTCCTCGGCTGGTCGCAACCGGTCACCGACCGCATACGAGCCGGATGCTCGCAGCGCCTCTACCCGCTCGCCGGTGGTCCCGTCGCTCCCGGTGAACGTCGCTACGCCTAGGTCGCCGGCCAGTGACGTGGCGAAGCCGTCGTCCGTGTTCGTCGCCAGAGGCGGGCCGACGGTGCAGGCTGCGCCGTGCACCCCGTCACGACCATCAGGCATGCCGCGATCGCGACCGTGCTGCGCACTTTCGAGAACGTCCCCACCGGATCAGGCTGAGCGACGTCACCACTTTCCTGGTGGTCGCCTCTCGGCCTGAGCGACTCAGCGCCGTTCCGAAAAGGAGTGTCTGCTGCGGGTCATCAGGAAGCCCGACGGCTCCTAGGCTGACCCGATGAGTTCCCCGGCACCGACCCGCCCATTCGTGGGTGTAGCGCGCATCGCCGTCGGTGCAGCCGCGGTCGCGGTGATCCTCCACACCTACGCGCTGAGCATCGTGGCCGGCGAGTCGAATCCGTTCGACTACTTCGGCTACTTCACGAACCAGACCAGCCTCCTCGCGAGCGCGGTGCTCATCGTCGCCGGATCGGTCGCGCTCGCCCGCCGTCCGACGCCGGTGTGGCTGAGCTACGTCCGCGGCGCGGCGACGGCCTACCTGATCGTCGTCGCCGTGATCTACAACACCCTCGTACCCGGTACCGGGACGGCCCCGCCCTGGGTCAGCGCCGTCCTGCACGTGGCGCTCCCCGCCCTCGTCCTCCTCGACTGGATCGTCGTCGCCGACCGCGGACCGCTCTCCTGGCGACGGCTGTGGGTGGTCCTGCCCTACCCGATCGTCTGGGTCGTCGTCGTGCTCGTCCGCGGAGCGACCGACGGGTGGGTGCCGTACGGCTTCCTGCTCCCCGAGAACGGCGTGCCGTCGCTCGTCCTGCACGTCGCCGGGCTGACCTGCGCGGTGATCCTCGCGGGCGCGCTCGTCTGGGCGCTGAGCCGACGCCGCAGATCGGCTGGTTGACGTCCGGTCCTCCGTCGCCGTGAATCATGAGGCGTGCTGATTCCCGACGTCGGGCGCGTCACCTCTCGTGCGCCGCGGCTCGGCCGCAGCGGGCTCTGATCACGCGCGACACGAGATCGATGACCAGCAACCCCGCCATCAGTTCAGTCTCGCGAACCCGAGCGCCTTGTGCGCGTCCCGTATGGGGATGGTCCAGCGGGCGTCCGGCAGGGCGTCTCCATGCCGGACGACGAGCGGCCCGCTCGCAGGGGGGGCTTAGCGACGCGCGGATAGTGTGCACTGCGTGGTTGACGTCGCTCGGAAGGGACCCCTGAGTCCGGTGATCGCCGCGATCGCCGTCCTCGGGATGATCGTCGCGCCCGTCATGCTGACCTACCTCTCCATCAGCGAGAGAGGAATCGGCATGGGATTGATGCCCACCGACGAGGAGGCCGCAGCAGGGAAAGCCTTCCTCCTCGCGGCTGGCATCGTCGCCCTCACCAGCGCTATCAGCGTCTGGGTCCTCATCGTCATTCGCGCGACAAGCTGGGCCCATGCTCACCACGGGTAGGAAATCGTCTGGTGCATCCTGGCGTTGCCGACCGCACTCGTCGGCTTCGCCCTCGCGGCCATCGCCTCCCACATGCCTTAAGGCCGTCCCTCGACTCCCGAGCGATGATCACGGCGGCGCGATGCCAGGCCGACCGTCGCGCGCCGATGATGATCTGGCGCGCGTCCGGTAGGGGATAGGTCACAGAGGCACTGTCGAACCGACAAAGTTCATTAATGACGCCTGAGACGAAACCGTGCTCTGAGGGCATTCACTACTGAGGGGGTGATGTCGGATGGTCGGTGCTGCTGAGGTGACGCTGGTAAATCGTCTTCGCGGCGGTGACCCGTCGGCGCTGGATGCTCTCTTCCGGATGCACGGCCGCGCGGTCTACCGCGCCGCGGGAAGCTTCCTCACGGACGCCGGTCATGCGGAGGACGTCGTGCAGGAGAGCTTCTTCCTGCTCTGGAAGCGCCGCTCGGGCGTGCGCATCGTGGGGGAGTCGGTGCTGCCCTGGCTGCTGGTCACGGTACGCAACCTCAGCTTCTCGACCAATCGCCGCGAGCAGCGCCGACGCCACCTGCCCCTTTCCGACGACACCGCCTCTCGCGGCGTCGACGCGGAGGCGAGCGACCGGCTGCTGGACGTGCGGCGTCTGGTCGAGCAGATGAGCGCGACGGACCGGGCGATCTGGACGGCGTGCATCGAGGACGACCTCAGCTACAGCGATGCCGCTCGCTCCCTCGGCCTGTCCCACGGGACTGTCCGCAACCGCCTCTCGCGGGCACGGGCATCGGTGACGAGAGCCCTGACGGAACGGACAGAGGACCATGGACAGTCGTGACCTGAGCGATGAGCAGCTCGAGCGCATCAGCGCACGCCTCGCGCACCGCATCCGCCGCCGCCGACGTCTTCGCCAGGCCGCGGCGGTGACGCTCGCCGGCATCGCCGGCGCCGTCCTCAGCGCGGCAGTCCTCACGGCGGTGACGACCGAGCGCGGCACTCCGGTCGCAGCGCCCGTCACCTGCTGGGAACCGGACGGTCAGGGCGTTGCCCTGTCGGGCGAGATCCAGACACCCGCAGAACACTCCACTGCGTCGCTCGCCGCGGCGTGCGCTGCGCTCGCGGGCACCAACGGAGACGGAACGGACGCCGCCCTGTTCTCCCTCGCAGGAACCCAGGTGTGCCGGGAGGGCGGCCGGATCGAGATCTTCACGGGACTGCCCACCACAGTCGACTGCACCAACCCGCCCGCGACGCGGACCGGAGTCGACCAGTGACCTTCCGACGCACGAAAACACTCGCCCTCACCATCCTCTGCCTCTCCGCGGCGCTCCTCGCCAGTGGATGCGCGACGAGCGCCAGCAGCCCCGGGTCGCCGTCGACGTCGCAGGTGCCGGGTGAACTGCTCGGCGCCGAAGTCGCGACCAGGCTCGTCTACGAGACCACTTCGGTCGTCGGTGACCAGGGATCGGGCGGATGGCTGCTCGATCACCCCGTCAGCCTTCGCATCACCGGCACCGACGGCCGGTCGCAGCTCAGCGTCGACGGTCCCTGCAACACGCTCACCTACGACCTCCAGTCCCCCGGCCTGCAGACCTCCGTATGGGTGGTCACCGGAGGCCCCGCGACGACGTACGTCGGCTGCCTCGACGCCGCCGACGAACGAGAGCAGTGGCTCATGGACGTGCTGGGCGCCGAGGACGTCAGCCTCACCCAGACCTCCACGACGATGCGCATCCGCTCCGGCCCCGTCACCATCGACGCCACCGCCAGCACGACCCCCATCTCCACCGAGACGCCTGCCGAACCAACAGAGATGACGGAGTCCCTGACACCCACCGTTCCGCCAGAGGGTCCGCCGGGCACCCCCATTGCCGCCGCCGCCTCTGAGGGGCCGATCATCGACGTCCAGCAGCTGACGAACCCGGCGCTCGACCTGGCCAACGGCACCGGAAGACTCCTCTCGACGCTCAGTGCGGAGGAGAAGAAGCAGTACCCGATCTACGCGGTCGGAACCACGTACGAGGAGCTCGCCGCTTATGACCCCGCTCTCGCGGACCACTACTGGGTCGCACAGGACGAGCCGGTCTGGGCGCTGACCGTGCACGCGCCCGCGGAGAGAACAGACGTGCCCTATGGCTTCGACCTCCATCGGGTGGACGTCTTCACCGCCGTCTATGACGGGATCAGCGGAGAGCTCCTGACGTCACAGGGCGATGTCGACCTCGCTTCTCTCGGTGCGCCCGGCGAGCTGATCACCGCCGGATAGATCCTTAGTTACCGTCCGTATGGGAATCCCCAAACGGGACGCCAGAGGCGATGCGGATGAGGCGAAGCGCGCGATTGCTTGGTGGCGCGCTCGCTACGCTCACGTGATGGTCGGCCTCTCGCAGTGGCGAACGGCGAGCTGACGCTCGCCGTTCGCGCCGCGCCCGGTTCCGGGTTCTGCTCGCTGAGGTCTGTGGTGAGTGCTCGCACCCCTGGGTGGAGCACCTCGCGGACGCCGGCCTGGTCGGCAGCCCCGTGTGCTCGGAGTGCGTCTACGAGCTCGAGCATGGGTTCAGTAGCGGACCGATTTGTCACCGACCGGTTCCGATCGATGTGTTGAGTCGCGCTGATGCCGCTGCGGCGGCGGCAGGGCAGGGCGGCAGTGATCAATTGGTCGGAGGAGGCCAGATTCGGGTCGCAAAAGAAGACCTTGACGCCTCATGTCAGCGTCCGGCGAGAGTGGTCAGCAGGTCCTGGATGCTCGTCTTCTCGACAACCGGGTCGGGGCTGCCGGCGCGGACGGAGGAGAGAACGGGGTCGATCTGCTGGTCGACGTAGGTCCACGTCTGGCAGTTCGCGGCGCTCAGTGCGGGCTCCGCGTCGTCCCAGGCGGTCTCAAGGTCGGTGGCGCGGGCTTTCGCGCCGGCCTGATCGCCGCTGGTGACGAGGGCGAGGGTGTCGGCGGTGATCGTCTGGAAGTTCTGCACGTCGGCGGAGGGGAAGTCGGTCTGAACGGATGCCTTCGCGTCAGCTGCGGACAGCGTTCCCGACGCATCGCAGGCCGGGGCTGCGCCTTCCGGTGCCGGACTGGTGTGCGGCTGGCTGTTGGTGAAGGCGAGCAGCCCGACGACGGCGACGGCGAGGACCGCGAAGGCGACGAGTGAACGGCGTTCGCGGGCGACTGGCGTGGTGTAGTGCTCGGATGCGCCCTTGTCGACATCGGCCTTGCTGAGGGAGAGGTAGACGACGGTGGCGAGGATCGCGAGCAGGAAGATGATGCTGGTGACGAAGGTGCCGAGCCCGAGGCCCTGCTCGTCGGGGGACAGGCCGAGCCAGTCGCCGATATTGGCGCCGAGGGGGCGGGTGAGGATGTAGGCGATCCAGAACGCGAGGACCGGGTTCGCGCCGTAGCGCCAGAGGCCGGTGACGATCGCGAGCAGCGTGAGGGGCAGGAGGATCGAGACGCCAGGGCCCCAGCCGGTGAGCTCGAGAGTCCAGTCGCCGAGGGCGGTGCCGAGCGCGAAGGTGACCAGGACGGTGACCCAATAGAACGCCTCCCGCGGGGTGGTGTCGATGCTGTGGATCGAGAGGGTGCGCTCCTTCGAATACCAGACGCCGAACACGATCACGAGCAGCAGCGAGAAGACGAGGGAGCTGGCCCAGAGAGGCACTCCGAGCTGGTCGGTGAGGATGTCGGTGAGCAGGGTGCCGGTGACGCTCATCACCACGACAGTCAGCCAGTACGCGGCGGGCACGTAGCGTCGCAGCCGCATCTGCACGGCGAGCACGACCGCGGTGACGATGATGAAGATCACAGCCGTCGCGATGAGGCCGACGCCGAGGACCATGTTGATCCAGTCGGCGAAGGTCTCACCGACCGTGGTGCAGAGGATCTTGATTATCCAGAACCAGATCGTGACCTCGGGGACCTTGCTGAGCAGCCGCCGGCCGCGGGACGGTGCTGCCGTCGTTGAGATGTCCATGCCCGCAGAGTCTCAGTCGGGAAGTGGGCGGCGGCTCGGGATGCGCCGTGCTGCGTTGTGTTTGCTCACAACGACCCGAAGTACCCGAACGCGATCAGGTCGGTACCGAGCTGATGGGGTCGAGGCTCTGTGCTTTCACAACGGATGCAGGGGAATCCGCCGCCGCCACAGACGGCTCGTTCATAGCGTGGACTTCTGCGGCGTGCTTCGCGTCGAGAGACGAGGACGACACTGATGCCGAACCGGGAACCCCTACCGGACGGTGCGATCGCGTATCGGGCGGCGCGACGCTGGCCGCTGATCTCGGCGGGCCTCGCGGTGCTGCTCACGGGACTTCTGGCCGCGCTGATCTTCTACCGCGAGCACGACAAGCCGTTCGGGTTCGACACCGCCTGGATGAACGAGATCATCGAGCACCGGTCCACGTTCTGGCTGGTCCCGTCGCTGGTGATGAACAGCCTCGGCGGCGGGATCGTCGGCACGATCGTGATTCCGCTCGTCGTGTTCGTGGGGCTGCTGGTCTGGCGGGGTCGGTGGGCGGCGACGTACTTCGCGATCGCCGCGCCGCTGAGCGGGCTGCTGGTGCAGATCCTCAAGAACGCGGTCGGGCGTCCACGGCCGCTGGAGATCCTCGTGAACGCCGACTTCGGCTCCTTCCCCTCCGGACACAGCGCGAACGCGGCCACGACCGCGGTGGTCCTCGCGATCGTCTTCCCCCTGTGGTGGGTCCGGATCGCCGGTGCCCTCTACACGGTGGCGATGATGCTCAGCCGCACCTACCTCGGTGCGCACTGGATCTCCGACACCGTCGGCGGGCTGCTCCTGGGCGCCGGGGTGGCGTTGATCGTCTGGGCGCCGCTCGCGGTCAGGCTGCACACCGAACGTGCTGCATCACCGTCGTTCCGTTGGCGGCGCTTCTCCGGGCACCGTCCGACCAGATGACGGCGGAAGGCAGCGGGCAGCGCTGCCGGTGAGCGGGTCGCTGTGCGCTTGTTCAACGGACCCGGCGAAGCCCCCAGCCCCGGGTGCCGCAGACTGCCCGACCATGGCGGCATGACGCATCTCACCGATCAGCGCCGCCCTCCGCTCCCTCGGATCCGCTCCCGCCTCCTCGCCGGCCGCTACGCCGCCTCGACGGTGCCCGAGGCGACGGCGCTGTTCTGGGTCCTCAAGGTGCTGACGACGGGGATGGGCGAGACGGCGTCGGACTTCCTCGCGACCGCGTTCGACCCGGTGATCGTTGTCGGAGTGACCGGGCTCGCGTTCCTCGCCGCGCTGGCGCTGCAGTTCGCAGCCCGCCGGTATGTCCCCTGGGTGTACTGGCTGGCGGTGCTGATGGTGAGTGTCTTCGGCACGATGGCCGCCGACGTGCTGCACGTGGTCGCCGGTGTCCCGTACCTCGTCTCCACCCTCGGGTTCGCGGTGGCTCTCGCGGCGGTCTTCCTCGTGTGGTGGCGGGTGGAGCGGACGCTGTCGATCCACTCGATCACGACGCCGCGCCGGGCCGCGTTCTACTGGCTCGCCGTCTCGGGGACGTTCGCGCTCGGCACCGCAGCGGGCGACCTGACCGCGTCGACCCTCGGCTTCGGCTACCTGCCCTCCGCCGTCCTGTTCGCGGCGATCATCGCGATCCCCGCTCTCGCACACCGGTTCACGGGGCGGAACGCGGTCCTCGCGTTCTGGGCCGCCTACGTCGTCACGCGACCGCTCGGCGCCTCGGTCTGCGACTGGCTCGCGGATCCCGTCGCCCAGAAGGGCCTGGGCCTGGGCACCGGCCCGGTCACGCTCGCGGCCCTCGCGGTGTTCCTGCTGCTGGTCGCGGTGATCGCGCTCCGCCGACCGCGCGCGGCCGTCACGGCGACCCCCTGAGCGCTGGGCTCAGGCGTCGCGTCCGGCGCGGTTCTTCTGCCGCCAGTAGGTGAGGGCGATGCCGGCGAGGCTGATCACGACGATGCCGACGAGGACGATGTCGATGTACTTCCCCACGAAGTCCGCGACGCCGGGGATCTGCCCGAGGAAGAAGCCGAGGAGGATCACGCCGGTGGACCAGACGGCGGCGCCGAGTGCGTTGAAGCCGACGAAGTGGCCGTAGTGCATCTTCCCGACGCCCGCGGCGACGGGGGCGAAGGTGCGCACGACCGGCACGAAGCGGGCGATGGTGACCGCCCAGCCGCCGAACCGGTCGAAGAACGACTGGGTGCGGGCGACGCTCGAGCGGCTGAAGAGCCCGCTGTCCTTGCGCTCGAAGATCCGCGGCCCGCTCGCGCGGCCGATGACGAACCCGAGCTGGTCGCCGAGGAACGCGGCGGCGGCGACCATCAGGATCACCAGCGGCACCGGCAGGGAGATCACGCCGGTCGCGACGAAGACACCGGTGAAGAAGAGGAGGGTGTCACCGGGGAGGAAGAACCCGATCAGCAGGCCCGTCTCGACGAAGGCGATCAGGCAGACCAGGGCGATCGCCCAGGGTCCGGCGCCGTCGAGGAGGGATTGGGGGTCGATCATCGGTTCTCCTTAAGAGAGGTCGGGTGGGGCTGCGTCGCGGGGATGCGGACGTCGACACCGAGGCCGTGGGGGGCGAGGTTGCGGAGTCGGAGCTCGCCGCCGGCGGCGCGGCTGAGACCGGCGACGATCGCGAGCCCGAGCCCGAGGCCGGCGCCGCCGTCGCGGGAGCGGGCGGCATCCGGGCGGGTGAAACGGTCAGTCGCGACCGCGAGGAACGCGTCAGGAACGCCCGGGCCGTCGTCGTCGACGGAGAGGACGATCTCTTCGGCGCGCTCGACGAGGGTCGCGCTGACGCTGCCGCCGTCGGGCGTCGCAGTGACGGCGTTCGCGAGCAGGTTGTCCAGGATCCGGCCGAAATCGGTCGGGGAGATCGGGTACCGGGCGGCGACGATCGAGGCGGGGGCGACGAAGTCGATCGCGAGGTCCCGCTCGCGGGCGAGCATCCGGGCGCGGTCGACGCTGTCGGCTACCTCCTCCCGCAGAGCCGCCGAGGAGGCGTCGCCGGTAGCGATGCCCGCGTCGATCCTCGACAGGATCAGCAGCCCGTCCGTCAGGGACTGCAGGCGGTCGATCGAGCGGCGCGCGTCGACGACATCGGCGTAGAGAGCCGCCGGATCGTCGCGGACCCGCTCAGCGAGCTCGAGCCGGGTGCGCAGCGCGGCGAGCGGGGTGCGCAGCTCGTGGCTCGCGTCGGCGACGAGCCGCCGCTCCCGGTCCGCCGACTCCCGCAGGTCCGCGATCAGCGCGTTCAGGGTCGAGGCGAGGTCGGAGAGCTCGTCGCGGGCGGGCCCGACCGGGAGCAGCTCGGTGGAGCGTCCCTGGCGCAGCCGGTCGGCGATCGCGCGCATCCTGCCGACGGGGCGCAGCGCGAGGCCGACCAGGACCCAGGACGTCACAGCGAACGCGACGAACAGGATCGCGAGGGCGATCAGGAGCGTCGTGCTGACGCCGCCGACGACGGCCTCGGCGGTGTCGCGGCTCTCCTCGATCAGCGCCTGCGACGCTCCCGAGCGGACCAGCTCGATCGTGGAGGCATCGAGGATGTGATCGAGCTGCTCGCGCACGACGACCGCGACGATCCCGAAGAACAGCATCGCGACCAGCAGGCTCGACACCGTGATCCGCACCCGGATCGACAGGGACCGCCAGCTCACGGCGTCACCCCGAGGCGATAGCCCGCACCCCGTCGGGTGAGGATCTCGACCGACGCCCCGCCCGCGGCCAGCTTGCGGCGGAGGTAGCTGATGTACTGCTCCGCGATGTTGTGGTCCACGAACTCCGCCGACCCCCACACCTCGAGCAGGATCTCCTCCCGCGGCACGAAGTCCCCGGCGCGCGCCGCGAGCGCGCGGAGGACGCCGAACTCCTTGGGGCTCAGAGGCAGGACGGCGCCGTCGACCGTCGCGGCGTGCGCGTAGGGGTCGACGCGCAGATTTCCCAGCACGACCGGTGCCCGGTTCGTGAGGTGCTCTCTGCGGATCATCGCTCGGAGGCGGGCGGAGAGCTCCTCGAAGTGGAACGGTTTCGCGAGGTAGTCGTCGGCGCCCGCGTCGAGGCCGAACACGCGGTCCTGCAGGGCGTCGCGGGCGGTGAGCATGATCACCGGGAGCGTGGCACCGCTCGCGCGCAGGTGCCGGCAGATCTCGAAGCCACTCATCCCCGGGAGCATCACGTCGAGGATCGCCGCGGAGTAGTCCGCTTCGCGCGCCGAATTGAGCGCGTCGACCCCGTTCGAGAACAGGTCGACGTCGTAGCCGTCGCCGGTGAGGCCCCGCTTGATGAGCTCGCCCATCTCGACGTCGTCTTCGACGACCATCACCGCGTCACGCATCCAGGCCTCCTACGGTCATGCTCGCACCCGTGGCGCGGCGGAACCGGCCTACTCCGCGGAGATATGCGGCTTCTCAGCGGTACGCACTGCATACAAAGGCAGCACGTGCGGCCCGATGGAGCAGCACGCCCCTGGTGCGCAGACGATCTCGGACGCGGGCACCGACATGGACGCCGACCTCCGGTCGACGCGGTGCTGTGCGCTGTGCGCATTTTTGCCTGGAAGCCTTCGGCAACGTACGGGCCTGCGGCGTCCACGCAAGCCGCTGCGCGGCCGGCTCCTCCGACGTTCTCGGCACGCGGTCGCTGCGCTCCCTCACATCGCGCCGACAACCTCTCCTCCTCCGCCCTCCGGGTTGCGCTCCCACCTCCGACCCTGCTCGGCACTACGTGCCTTCCAGGCAAAAAAACGCTGGGAGAGAAGGAAGAACAACCGAGCCAGACCACCCCCGCTGGCTTGACAAACCTGATTGAGAATCTTCACCTCTCCGCGGTTCCAACCTATTTCGCTCCACCGGCTGCGTGCCACCGATCCCGGACGCGCCCTACGGGCTTATTTCGCCCGTGATCGGTGTCACTCCGCCGGCTCCACTCAAACGGTTTTCCCCGCCGGAGAGGCAAAGAAAAACGATCAGCCAGGAGCAGGAGCAACACACATGGACACCCTCGAAGCGATCCTCCGTGACCAGACGGTCACCTACCTCGTCAGCAAGAACATCCTCTGCCCGCGCACCGGGGCCGTTCTCGACTCGCGCACCTGTGTCGTCTTCAACGACGCGGACGGGGATCCCGCGGTCGTCATCTCGCCCGAGGGCTGGCAGCAGATCGCGAAGGAGCCCGCCACCCTCGACCGCCTCGCGGAGCGCGGGATCACCGTCGACATCAACACCGCGCTGGCCGCAACCCGCTGAGAGGAACAGACCATGTACCGCACCGACACCGACACCGGCCTCGCGACCCCCGATCAGGTCGCCCTCATCATCACCGACCAGCGCGCTCACTGGGACCAGAACGCCGACGACAGTCGTCATCGCGACGGGCGCTCTTCTCGCGGTCGGGCTGCGGCTGATCCTCACCTCAGGGCAGCTCCCTCCTCTGTTCTGACGAGCGGGCCGCGCTGACTTGTTGTCATGCTTACAAGTCGGACCTCGCCCACCGTCCCGCCTCCGCCCGCGCATCCCGTCAGGGCGAGCAGCAGTGCTCCTGCCAGTGCGATCCCTGCGGTCGTCCGCCTCATCGTGTCCCCCGATCACTCCGCCGCGGCACGTCGCCGGGCGCGTCACCTCGACGCCAACAGCAGCCGCCCGCCCGGACGGAGTCGTCCTGGCGGGCGGGCAGCCCCCGTCCCGGTCACGCGCGCGGGATGACCACCGAGACGCTCGCGCGCGAGGCGCCCGAGACGGCCGTGACCGTGCCGGTGCCGGCGGCGATCGAGCTCTTGCCCGTGCGGAACACCTTGGTCACCGTGGCGCCCGGGGCGACCGCGGCCGAGGACGCCGTGCCGTAGGGCGTCACGACGGTCAGATCGGCGGCCGCGCGGCCGGTGTTCGTCGCCGTCACCGTGACGACGACCTTCCCGAGGATCAGCCGCGAGGTCGCCTTCGCGGTGACGGAGGCGCCGGGCGCAACGCTCGCTCCGGCCAGCGCCGTCGTCACGCCGTCGACGCGCGCGGTGATCGAGACGGTGCCGGCGGTGGAGCCGGTGCGGATCCGGGGGAGCGCGGCGACGCCGTCGGCGCCCGACAGCACCGCGGCGGTCGTCGCTCCGCTCTCGAAGGCCGCCGGCCCGGTGATCGCGAAGCCCACCGAGCGGCCCGCGAGGGCGCGACCGGAGGAGTCGCGCACCAGCACGGACTGCGCGAGGTCGCGCGTCGTCGCGGTCGGCACGCTCTGCAGCGTCCCGCGCGCCTCCGCCGAGGCCGCGAGGGCGATGCCGTTCACCTCGATCTCGGCCACGCCCGTGGACCCGCCGTACTCGCCGGCTCCCCACGCCGTGAACACGAGCCGCAGCGCCGTCGTGGTCACCGGAGCGAACGTCGCGCGGTTCAGCACGTCGCGCTCGCGGCCGGGAGCCGCTCCGCTCACGGGAGTCCAGACGTCGCCGACCAGGTGCTCGACCCGCCACGACCGCGCGGGGATCAGCCCGCGTCCGTCGGCGTCGGCCGCGTCGCTCGCGAACAGCACCGAGGCGCTGTCGACGGTCACGGCGCTCGGCCAGCGCAGCTCGACGTGCTGCTCTCCGACCCGGGGCCAGGAGCCCCAGATCGTCGAGGCGGCGCCGTCGGCGACCGCTCCGACCGAGGTCCACGGCGAGGTGTACGAAGCGCTCGTCGACGAGGCGAGCGGAGCGATGTCGCCGACGTAGTCGGTGCACGGCACGGTCACGGTGACCGTCGCGGTCCGGGTGAGCTCGTCGATCCGGTCGACCCGCACGGACATGCCGGAGTTGAGCACTGCGCTCTCTCCGGCGAGCACGAACTCGTTCGCCTCGCTCGCGTCGCCCGGACGCTCGAGCAGGTCGCCGGCGTACGGCTGGCCCGGGTTCGAGCGCAGGATCTGCACGCCCGAGACGTCGCGGCGCACCTGGAAGGGACTCGTGTACGCGCCGCCGTCGGACGTCGTGTCGGCGCGGTCGTTGTACTGCGCCCAGTAGCGGATGCCCGTGTCCTGCGGGTCGTTCCAGGTGAGCGCACGCCGGCCGGCGGGTCCGGCTCCGAGGGTGTCGAGCGTCGTGGTGCGGGGTGCGCCGCAGACCGGCTGGCGGGTGTTCGGCAGCGTGCCCAGGCGCGCCAGCGACGGGGACGACAGCGGCAGGAACGACCAGGCGCCGCCCATCACGTCGGTCCGGTTGCCGTACTCCTCGCGGCGGCAGTCCGCGGGCAGCGGGGTGGAGGCGTAGTCGCGGGTCGTGGCGCAGTTCACGCTGTAGGCGTGCGGCAGCGAGAGGTTGTGGCCGAGCTCGTGCGCGAGGAAGTACGCGTCCGGTCCGGGCTGGAACGCGCGTCCGCCGTCATCGGGATCGCCGGACTGCTCGCCGTTGGCCCAGTTCGGGCACGGGTCACCCTCAGGCACCATGGCGACCAGGTGCTTGCCCGGTCCGCGCTGCCAGCCGGTCCTCTGCGCGATCCAGTCCTGCAGTCCGCCCGTGTTCGTGCAGCCGATCGGCTGGTCGACGACCTGCCAGTCGACGACCTGGTCGAGCTCGAAGCGGATCGCCCCGCTGGTCTCGCGGGAGTAGAACCGGTCGACGAGGTCGAGGGCGCGGACGGCGTCGGCGGTCGTGTACCCGCCCGGGACGGTGCCCTGCGGAGCGACGAGCGCGATCGTCACGCGGTGCGTCTGCACCTGGGCGCGCGCCGGGATCTCGACGTCGACGAAGTCGGCGTCGAGGGCGAGGGCGGCCTGCTGCGTCGTCGCGTCCGCCTCCGGCTCGATCACGGTGGGCTCGGCGTCCGGAGCCGCGACGGGGCGGTCCGGAGCGGGAGCGGGAGCGGCGGGAGCGGGGGCCACCGGAGCGGCCGCCGCTGGAGCCGCGGCGGGCCCTCCGGCGACGAGCCCGGAGGCCAGCAGCAGTCCGGTGAGCGCTCCAGGGAGCAGGGCGTGTCGTCGTCGCATGGTCGTCCTCTGGGTCGGTCCTCGCTGAGTGCCCCGAGCGGCAGCAGGCGGGGGCACGAGCTCCCGCCGACCTCCTCGCCGCTGAGGAGTCGGCTGACGTTACCGTGAACATCCGTGCAGGAACGGGCAGATGTCCCTCCGCGGCGGCCCCTTTCCGGGTGGGGACCAGAAATGACGAAGGCCGGGAGCGGGACCCCGGCCTTCAGCGACGATCAGATCTCGGTGTGCCCCAGATCCGCCGCGTCCAGCAGTCGGATTTCGGTCTCACATGCAGGGGTCGCAGGTGGGGGAGGGCCGGCCTTCCAGCCGGCCCGCGAGGGGCGATCCCCTCACACTCCCCGGCATCCCCGTTCCGGGGGCGCGAGCTGCACTCGCGCAGCGGCGACGGAGCGCCGCCCAGAGGTTCGGCCGGCGGTGCCGGCCGCCGTTGGTCGCCCTACAGGCTCACACACTTTTTTGCCGTGAAGCCTTCGGCGGCTCCCTCCGCTTCGCTGCGGTCGTAGCTACCTACGGGCTCCGTTCAAGTGGCTGCGCCACCGGCTCCTCCGAGACTTTCGGCACGCGGTCGCTGCGCTCCCTCACATCGCGCCGAAACTCTCTCCACCGCCGCCCTGCGGGTTGCACTGCGCCCTCCGGTTGCTCAGGCGGAGAACCGCCTTCACGGCAAAAAAACGATGAGGAAGAGGAAGAACATGCAGCAGATCACCACCGTCAGCACCTTCGTCCCGGCCGCAAACGAGGACGGGATGCAGAGCCAGTTGCGCCGGATCGCCGAGCGCGACGTCGACCTCTCAGGTCTGGCACGCAACGGGTGGGCGCTGGCACACACCGCCACGATCCCCGGCCCCGAGGGCGTCATGTTCGTGGACACCCTCACCCGCACCGAATCCTGACCCGCACCACCACCGAGGAGCAAACGCCATGTCCGACACCATCACCACCAGCCCCGCGGCCGAGGAGCCGACCCTCTGGGGCGCGGTGGCCGAGTTCGCGTCCGTGTTCTCCCACGGAGACACCGCCGACGAGCTGGCCGTGCGACTCAGCTGCGCCGAGGTCGACGCGCTGGCCGGACTCCTGCGAGCATTCGGACGAGATGAGGCCGCGGACCTGTGGATCGCGGAGCACGCGAGCGACGACGACGAGGGCGACGCCCACACCCCGGAAGGAACCCACCGATGAGCGAGCAGCAGCAGACCACGACCGACCCGGCGGCGACCTACCAGGCGGCCGTCGCGGCTTTCGCGGCCACGCTCTCCGACCCGGCAGTCACGGAAGCGATCGCCCCGACGCTGCCGTGCTGGCGCGCGACGGGCATCATCGACCTCCTCACCCAGGCCGGACACACCGACGCCGCCCAGAAGTGGGCCGAGCTGCACGCCTGGTCCCCGGTCAACGACGAGCACGACCCGCACCGCGGCGACCGCTGGGACGACTGATGCTCACCGTCTACTCGAAGCCGTCATGCGTGCAGTGCACCATGACCTACCGGGTGCTCGAGAAGAAGGGCATCGAGTACACCACCGTCGACATCACCACCAACCCCGCAGCGCTCGCGTACGTCACGGAGGAGCTGGGCTACTCCGCCGCCCCCGTGGTCGTCGCAAGCGACCAGGACCACTGGTCGGGCTTCCGCCCCGACCTCATCGAGAAGCACGCCGCATGACCGGCCCGAACATCACCGGCGACGACTACCGGGCCGGGTACCTCGCCGGACAAGCCGACCGGCAAGGCGAAGTCGACTGGCTGGAGAACGAGGCCGACCGGCTCTACCGCCTCGCCTACGGCGACGAGCGCCGCGTCCCGGACCTCACCGTCACGCGCGCCGAGCTCGAACAGCGCAGAGCGCTGTCCGAGCCGCCGGTCGAGGTCACCCGCCGCGACGCTCTGGCGTCCTGGGGCATCGAGACACCCGCCACCGACACCCCGGCGGCCGCGGCCGCGAACGAGAACCCGTCGACGTCGACGGGACCCACCAACCGCACGAGCAGGAGACGACAGATGAGCACCAGGACCATCACCGGCAACCTCGCCGCCGACCCCGAGGCCGTGCAGGCGGGCCGCGTGCAGATCGTGAAGCTGCGCGTCATCGAGAACACCGGCGAATACCGCGCGGGGGAGTGGACCCCGCACGACGCCCCGACCACGCACTACGTGGAAGCGAAGTTCGAACTCGGCGAGCACGTGCTCGCCTCCCTCCACAAGGGAGACGCCGTGATCGTCGTCGGCTACGAGCGCACCGTCGCCTGGGGCGAAGGCGAGAACCGCCGCACCGGCCGCGTCCTCGAAGCCGACGCCATTGGCCCCAACCTCACCCGCGCGACCGCCGTCGTCACCACAACCACCCAGCGCGCACCCCGCCGCAGCGCCGCCCCCGCGGCTGAGTAAGTTGGTCGGCATGTGGGACGGGATCGCTCTGCTGCTGGCCGTGACAGGTGCCGCGCTCGTCGTCGCCGGTATCGTGCCGCTTTATCGCGACTCCGAGATCCACTCCGCGCAAGTGTCCGAGGTCGCGGTCGACAAGCGCGCTCGGGCCCGCGGCGCTCTCCTGGCTGCCGTTGTTCTCTTCTCCGCAGCGGCCGTCGCACTCCTCGCCGGGACGGCCTGAGCCCCTACTCCGAGACGTCCGCGATCCGGAGCGCGGAGAGGATGACGTGATCCTCCGGAATCGCCGCGCGCACTTCCGCGATCGCCGAGGCCGACGTCACCGCGATGATCTTCTTCTACGGGCGATATTCGCGATTGTCCGTGGTCGAGGGCGGCGGCCCCGGATTTGGCTGCTGATAACTGCCCACACCGAGTGAGGCCAGTCCGGCGGACACCGCCGCACCCACGACGCGGGCGACGAACGCTACTGACTTCCCGACGAGCTTCAACGCTGTTGCCATCACGGAACCATCACCTTCAGGACTGGATGGCAACGCTAGTGGCTTGGAGCCGCCCGGTGCTCTACTCGAGCCGTCCGCGATCCGGAGCACGTAGAGGATGACGTGATCCTCCGGAATCGACGCGCGCACTTCCGCGATCGCCGCGCACTGCGCCGATACGACTCGCTCGAGCAAGTGGGTTGGCGTCACCGGCCCGTGAGGGGCGATCCCCTCACACTCCCCCCCTGAAGCGGTCGCTCGGGGGAGCGGCTGTGTTCGTTCCTCGCGCTGGTCAGCGCCAGTGGGCGAGTTCGCTTGCCATCAGCAGTCGAGCACGAGCGAGGAGCCCGCGCACAGCAGCTGGGGTTAGGTCGAGGTCGAGAGCGATCTCGTCGTAGCTGAGCTCGTGCAGCTGCCGCAGCTCCCAGCAGCGACGCTGCAGCACCGGCAGCTTCTCGAGCACCCGCCGAGCGTCCGCCGCGAGAACGGCGCATCGGCCGGCGGCTTCGGGGTCGTCCTTTTCGAGCGCCGGCAGTTCCTCGTTCAGCTCCGACCGGCGCGCGGATGCGGGCGCGCGGAGGCGGTCGATGCTGCGCCGGCGGGTCGTGGTCGCCAGCCAGCCGGCGATCGTGTCCCCGTCGATCACGTTGTCGATGTGCGTCCATGCGGCGAGGAACGTCTCCTGCACCACGTCATCGACGTCGGCGGAGCTTCCGAGGGTTCGCGACGCGATCGCTCGCAGCAGACGCGAGTAGCGGTTCACGATCGCCGCGAACGCGCGGTCATCGCCCGACGCGGCGCGGATGACGAGCACCCGGTCCGAGTCCATCGGCAACGCGGGCAGGGTCCCGTGATCGAGCAGTACGGCAGGAGCGGTGGCTCGCGTCTGAGGTCGTGCGGTGGCGAGCATGCGGGGCTCCGGTCGTCGAAAAGTATGTGTCCGCATACTTCGTAACAGAGGCACGTATCGATGACCCAGGCCTTGACCTCAATGCAGGGGCGTATATAAACGACAGATTCGACCCTAATCGGCAATTGTCGTTCTTCAGGGCGTGATCCCGGTCCGGGGCGCGAGCTGCACTCGCGCAGCGGTGACGGAGCGCCGCCGAGGGGAGGCCGCGATGTGGCCCGTTCCACCCGTTTTCTTCACCTCTCCGCGGTTTCAACCTATTTCGCTCCACCGGCTCCGTGCCACCGAGAGCGGACGCGCCCTGCGGGCTTATTTCGCCCGCTATCGGCGTCACTACGCCGCCTCCACTCAAACGGTTTTCCCCGCCGGAGAGGCAAAGAAAAACGATCAGCCAGAGGGAGCACCCACACCATGCAGACCGCCACCGACTTGCAGACCAACGCGAAGACCTACCTCACGCTCGCGAAAACCCGCGCGGTCGACGTCCGCGTCGTGGGCACCGACCCCAAGACGACGCCCTCGGTACACGTCACCCGCCGCAAGTCCGGGGTCTGGGAGGCGTGGCACTCCGACCAGCTGCACGGCATCACCAGCGGCTCGTTCCGCCACTGCGTCGCCCACGCC